>NZ_JBIUVW010000001.1:279024-492589 GCF_044743155.1 Pseudomonas sp. NPDC087697
CCAAGCCGTCCACATTGACGAGCGCTTCGCACTCGAACGCCGGCTACGCCAGCTGCTACAAAAGCCACGGCGCATACATATCCGTAGCAGTTGCCGAAGGCGACGTTCGGCTGCGCAGCAGTCGTAAAACCATACCCTGCGGTACTTCAGGCTCACCGAGTCGTCCACATTGACGAGCGCTTCGCACTCGAACGCAGGCTACGCCAGCTGCTACAAAAGCCACGGCGCACACAATTCTGTAGCAGTTGCCGAAGGCGGCGTTCGGCTGCGCAGCAGTCGTAAAACCGGGCGCGTCAGTATCAGAACCAGCACGCGTCCCATAAGGGGTAATCATGAACCCGTTCAACCAACCCGGCACGAATCGGGTTTTGAATAACGTATCGCGCAAGGGTTTTCACGTCCTCGTCCTCACGAACAGCTCGATCGTGATACCCCTTCTGCCACAAACGTCCTTTACGCCCTAACGCCTGATTCACCGCCAGGCTGCTGCGTGACTTGATACGACACATCACTTGCGCCAACGTCTTTTCTCGCAGTTCAAGCAAGCAATGAAAATGGTTTGGCATCACGACCCAGGTCAAGAAGTCTGCCCAGTCATCTTCCTGAACGAGCCTAAGTTGCTCCACTACCAACCGCCCCAAGCGCCAATTCGCAAAAACCGGCTGGCGCTGATGGACGACCGCAGTCAGCAAGTAAATCCGCCCAGCCTCCGACACCCGCCCCTTGCGCAATCGTCCAGCATTCGTTGAAACAGGCATTCCTTGCCCTCTCATCCATTCATATGAGGCTCAGAACTTACAACGTTAACGACATTCAGGCTGGCGCAATGCTCAACGAGATGTAACCACTCAACTCCCGGTCCGAATCTTGTTCCATAACCGTGTGCGGACTCGGTCGATGTTCAGCGGCATGGACTCCAGAGCGAACAACTTGCCCATCATTTCCGGGCTTGGGTAGACCTTGGTATCGCTCTTGATGGCCGGGTCGATCAGGCTGTCGGCCTGTTCGTTGCCGTTGGCGTAGTGCACGTAGTTACTGATGCCGGCCATGACGTCCGGGCGCAGCAGGTAGTTCATGAAGGCGTAACCGGTCTTCTCATCCGGCGCGTCGGCCGGCATCGCGACCATGTCGAACCAGATAGCCGCGCCTTCCTTGGGGATCGAGTAGCCAATATCCACGCCATTCCTGGCTTCCTTGGCGCGGCTTTCAGCTTGCAGGATGTCGCCGGAGAAACCCACCGCCACACAGATGTCACCGTTAGCCAGGTCGCTGGTGTATTTGGATGAGTGGAAATAGCTGACGTAAGGCCGGACCTTCATCAGCAGCTCTTCAGCTTTTTTGTAGTCCGCCGGATTCTTGCTGTGATGCGGCAGGCCCAGGTAATTCAACGCAGCGGGCAGCAGTTCTGGACCGTTATCGAGAATCGCCACGCCGCACTTCTGCAGCTTTTTCATGTTCTCGGGTTTGAAGATCAGATCCCAGGAATCTACCGGCGCGTTATCACCGAGCACCGCTTTGACCTTGGCAATGTTGTAGCCAATCCCGGTGCTGCCCCACAGGTACGGGAAGCCGTGTTCGTTACCCGGATCGTTGTTTTGCAAAGCCTTGAGCAACACCGGGTTGAGGTTCTTCCAGTTCGGTAGCTGGTTCTTGTCAAGTTTCTTCAGCGCCCCGCCCTCGATCTGCCGCGCCATGAAGTGGTTGGACGGAAACACCACGTCATACCCCGATTTACCGGTCATCAGCTTGCCGTCGAGGGTTTCATTGCTGTCGTAGACGTCATAGCTGAAACCGATGCCGGTTTGCGTCTGGAAGTTTTTCATCGTGTCCGGGGCGATGTAGTCCGACCAGTTGTAGATCTTGACGGTCTCTGCGGCGTGGCTGAATGACGCAGCGAGCATCAGCGGAGCCAGCAGCAATGGGGTCAGCATTGATTGAGCTTTGGGCGTGCGGATCATGATTCGATTCCTGTATGGCGTTTTTATTGGCAGGTTTTCGGGTGATCAGAGGATCAAAAAATCAAGACGTAGGTTTTACGCACGGTTTCCTGGATGTCCCAGATTCCGGTGCTGTTGGCTGGCAACATCAGTGCATCGCCGGCTTCTATGTGCAGGGTTTCGCCGTTGTCCGGGGTGAACGTGCAACGCCCCTGGATGAAGTGACAGAACTCTTGAGCGACGATCTGTCGCCGCCAGCGTCCGGGGGTACATTCCCAAATGCCGGTTTCGACTCCGTCCGAGCGTTCCACGCTGGTGCTCGAAGTCACCGCCACCGGTGTGCCCAATGGCACGGCGACCGGTGCCGACTCTTCCAGAGTGACGAGATGAGTGTTCTTGAACTGGGTAATGCTCATGCTGATACCTGTCGAGGGTGGAAACGCGTTTACTGCATGAAACCTTCCATGAAACCCGCCACCTGACAGGCCAGTTTGCGGCGCCATGGCGCGCTGGTCGGGTCGGCCAGGGTCTGGTCCTCATGGATGAAACTACGAATGATCGCGTTGTAGCCCAACCAGCGCAGCGGCTCTGGCTCCCAGGCTTTGAGCACGTCGAGACCGCCCTGCGGATTAACCCACGGCTGACGAACCCGCTCGGTGTCGCGCCCAAGGATCAGGTCCGCCAGGGTCCTGCCGCCGAGATGGCTCGCGCCGACACCCTCGCCGCCGTAACCGCCAGACAAGGCGATGCCGCTGCGCTGATCGCAGAGCATGTGTGGCCTGAAGCGCCGGGACATGCCCAGGTTGCCGCCCCAGGAGTGGGTGATGTTGACGTTCTTCAGCTGCGGGAAAAGCTCGCCAAACAGATAGCGACGCAGCTCGACTTCACTCTGGCTCAGGTCAAAGTCGTGGCGCAGCTTGCCGGCGAACTGATAGCCGCCACGGGCGCCGAATACCAGACGATTGTCAGCGGTGCGTTGGCCGTAGGTCACCTGACGGCTACTTTCGCTGAAGGCCTGACCACGGCTGAGGCCTATCTCATCCCAGGTCGCGGCAGACAAGGGTTCGGTCGCCACCAGCAAACTCTGCACCGGCAACTGATAACGCCCCAACGGCGCCAACGTCACCGCGTAGCCTTCCACGGCCGGCACGACCCAGCGGCTGCGCACTGAAGCTTTGGCTGTACGCAAGCTGCCGGACTGCAACTGACTGACCGGACTGTTTTCATAGATGCTGACGCCCATGCGCTCCACCGTCCGCGCCAGGCCACGCACCAGCTTTGCCGGCTGGATAGTTGCGCAGTGCGGTGCATAAATTCCGCCATAGGGTTTGGCGACACGGATCTGTTGAGCGAGCTGCTCGGGGTTGAGCCAGCGGTAATCGGCCTCGTTCAGGCCCTGACGGTAGAGCGAGTCCAGATAGCGGCGCAGGCTGCTTTCCTGCTCGGGATAACGGGCGGCGCAATAGAGCACTCCGCCCTTGCGAAAGTCGCAGTCGATGCCTTCACGTTCGAGGACAATTTCCACTTCATCAGGAATGCTGTGCAGCAAATCAAAAGACGCGCGGCGCTGTTCCGCCGGCAAATCGGCAAGCAAACGATCCTCGCCCAGCAGATTGCCCATCAGCCAACCGCCGTTGCGGCCCGATGCGCCGAAACCGGCGGTCTGGGCTTCAATGATGGCGATCTTCAGGTCTGGCGCCTGGCGCTTGAGGTAGTAAGCGGTCCAGAGGCCGGTGTAGCCGGCACCGATGATTGCGACATCGACATCCAGATCCTTCTCAAGCGACGGCCGCGCCAGCAACGGCTCCTCAAGCTGGTCCATCCACAAACTGATAGTGCGCCACGCCGGCATGCAAGACTCCGCCACTCAAACTTCGATGGCGTCGATCCTAGTGCGTCAGTTCAGTGGCTGTCTTGCGCGCGTGCACGCAAAGAAATTTGCTTGGCATAGGCCTTGGGTGACAGGCCGGTGTGCTGGCGAAAGCAGCTATAGAACGCTGAGAGCGAGTTGAAACCGGCGGCGAACGCCAGCTCGTCGATGCGCAGCGGTGGCGTTGCCGTGTCCAGCGCCGTCAGCAAGTGCCGCAGGCGTGCCTGGTTGACGTAACGGTAAAAGCTTTGGCCAAGCACCTGGTTCAGCAGGTAGGAAATCTGATTGCGGCTATAACCGCACTCCTTCGCCACCCGTTGCAGGTCGAGCTCCGGGTCGAGATAGGGTTGCTGACGCTCGAAGTACTGCTGCAAGTCCTCGGCCATGAAACTCAGCTGACGCGGCGAAAGCCCCAGCCGACTGACGGCCGGACGCAAACTGACCGCCGATTTACTGGGCGCCTGTTCGTGCACCAGAGAGGCGTATTCATTGACGCGCCAGATCAGCCCGTCGCGCACGGTAATCGCCTCACTGGAGCGAAACGACACCAGACCTTCGCCGCCGCGTAAAGTCACACGGTACTGAATGAACGCGGTATTGCCGTCCAGGCGAATCCGGTCCGAATGCTCCAGTGCCTCATCCGGATCGCGCGGCATGCTGCTGCGCACATACTCACGCAGCTCACTCAAACCGAGGACGCGGTTCTGGAAAAAGTCGTTGTACTGGATGTCCGGGTGATACAGCGCCATGACGCCGTCCAGGTCCCGGTGCTTCCAGCACAAGTGATAACGCAGCACCGTCTCGCCGGTGGCCTGGGTTTGCAGCGGGCCATCATCATGGGCAGGCATAGAGCACTCACGACAGAAAAACCGAGCTTGCCGAACTTCGACCAAGGCTTCAATGCTCAATTCAACAGCCAGAAACAGCGGCGCTCTGCCCGGCGATCAACAGAACATGATCCAGCTCAAGGAAAACGCTTCAATCGCCAAACGGCCTGAAAGATTTCACGGGGTTTTCACGGGCGAGTGCTATTTTTAAACATTCAAACGGTTGGGCCAGTGAAGGCTCTTCCCTCCTAACCATGAGCTAAAGGAAGCGCTCGATGAAGAAGGCGGGCAACACATGAATAGAGTTTCGTTGAGCAAGGTTACGTTTCCGAACGCCTGCCAGCTGATGCGCTGGCATTTTCATCCCATGGGATTCGAGGCGAGCATGGATGCACCGGGCAGCATGATTGCCCGTTTGTTTGATCGTGCCAGTGGCGAGACCATGATCGCCATTGCCGGAATTCCCTGCGCCACGGTGATGAATGCCGCCGATGTCGAGCGGATAATCGAAGCGGTGGAAGATGAGCTTGAAGCCTTTGTTCCTCCTGTTGCCCTGAGAAGTCTTGCTTGAACCGCCATCTTTGACATCAAAGCCCACAGTCAGTGGGCTTTTTTATGTTCGAAGGTATTCCTGATTCCTGCGCCATCCTGCTCAGACTGAAAGCTTTCCGGCGCGCTGATCCGCGAAGAAGGGCTTGCCCTGCGCGATCCTGTCAGATGCCTTGGGCAGATTGACCGATTGATTGTCCTGGCCATCGACATACCAATAGCAATGCTTCACTGCTCGGGTGATGCCGACGTAAGCCAACCGCAAAATCTCGTCTTTCTGCGCACTGTCATAAGGCTCCGCGTCACCGTCCTTGCCCAACCCGGCCATGCGATAGACCTGATTCTTGTACGGTGAGCTGGTCAGGTGCTGGCAATCGCCCAGCAGGAATACCGCGTCTGCCTGAAGCCCCTTGGCACTGTGATAGGTCAACTGCTTGAGCCGTCGGGTTTCGAAAGGCAAGCTAGAATCAGCATTAACTACAGGTGAAATATGCTCTTCAATCAATAACTTATCGCTACTTTTTCGATACAACATCAAGATTGAATCACCGTTTCGATAGTGTTCCATCAGACGCTTGGCCATGGCCGCATCATCCCGATCATGGATGTTGACTGGCAACAGTTCCCCAGGCTCGCCACTGGCCTTGGCTTTTTTGCCCGGGATTGCCGGCGCGGCGCGCACGATATGCTCGGCGGCGTCGATGATGTGCTGATGGCTGCGATAGTTTTCGCTGAGCATCACCCGCGTGGTGCCGGGCGACGGGAACTCCTTGTTGAATTCCATGAAGTACTTCGGCGAACTGCCGCGCCAGCCATAGATCGACTGCCAGTCATCGCCGACACACAGCAGGGACGAGCGCTGAGCCCCACGCCCAACATGCATGGCCGGACCACGGCTGCGGATCTCCGTCAGAGTTGCACGAATCCAGGAGACAATTTGTGGGGATACGTCCTGAAATTCGTCGATCATCAAGTGCGACATCGGTCGCAGCAACTCATCGCTCAGCAGTTTGAGGTTTTCCGGCGAATGTTCGCTGAACAAGGCGAACATGCGGTTGTAGGTCATCACCGGCGGCGACTGATCCAGCAGGTGATCCTCCAGGGCTCGCCAGTACAGGCTAAGGGCCTCAAAGAACAAGCGATCCGGATCGTCCTTGGCGAAACTCATCTGACCCACGGCAGCAGGAACATCCAGCCCGAGGTTTTCGATAAAGCTGGCCGCCGCGACAAAACAATCGAGCAGCGGCGCGGAACCCAGTTCACCCTTGACCTTGTAGTCGAACCCCGGCCCGGCGCTGGCATCCCCTGCGAGCGTGGCCAAAACGCGCTTTGAAGATTCGTAACTATCTAGCCAAATCAAAGGTTTACGGCAGAAAGCTTGAAATAGGGTGCGCTTGACTGCCCATTCGGCGCGAACCGTCAGTTTGGCGTTGGGACGGCTGACTTGCGGGTTCTCACGGGGATCGAAGCCCAACACGACCCAGGCATCGAGCGTCGGGATATAACCGTGACAATGGAAGGTCGAACCGTTGATCTCGAATGTCTGGCGGCTGGGCTCAATGCCCTTGATCGGCCAGGCGCCTGCGCGAATCCACAGATCTTCGACGGTATCGCAGAGTTCTTCATCGCGCTTGGCTGCCAGCTCGGTCACCGCCATGCGCTTTTGCACATCCGGGTGATCGCGCTCCAGCTCCTTGAGCTGCAAGGCATGGCGCGACAGCGGCTTGATCAGTTCGCGAAAGCGCTCGTCTTGAGTAAACAGCCGGTGAAAACAGGCATTGAGTTGCTGGCGCTGAGTGTCGTTGATCCGCAGATCGAACGGGTTGCTGTCGACCTCTGCATCATCGAGCAGAGAACGTGCACTGAGGTTTTCGAAGGCTTGCAGCCGCTCGAATCCCGGCAGGCTGCGGACCATCGGCAGAATGCGTGAGTGAAAGGTTCGCACCAGGTCGCGGGCGTCTTTCTGAGAAAGTGTGCGACCCCATACGGCAAACAGCCCTATCAGCTTGTTGATGAAGTCCTTGCGCGATTCGCGGGTGAACGTCACCACGGTCAATGAGTCGAGTTCAAACCCCAGGTAATGGGTCAGCAGCAAAATGCGCAGCGCCAGGGTCGTCGACTTCCCGGCACCCGCGCCGGCGATCACCGAGGTCGAGGGGGTGTCGCTGAAAATCATTTTCCACTGTGCGGCGCTCGGCTGCGCCGACTCTGGCAACAGTCGGGCGACATCGGCCTTCATGCGTTTTTTGACATCGGCGCTCAATGGCAACCGCCAGTCGTCGAACAGGTTTTCATCGATACGCGGTGCCGGATGCTCGGTGGATCGGCTGTCGCGAATCAACAGCACCTGGCGGCCTTCTTCTATTCCTTCGAGCTTGCCTTCCTTGTAGCCGTAGTCCACGCCCGCGCTATGACCGCTGCGAAAGCCATCGGCCTGGCCGTGCAGCCAGGACGCCCGGTGTTGAGCGCGCAGGCGGTTGAGGCCGTGGCCAAAAAAACGCGCGGCCAGGCGTTTGAGCAACGGCATCTCGGCCAGGGGCAAAAGCTCGGAAGGAAGATCGGGATTGTGTCGCGGCACGCTGACTCCAGGGTGTGAGGCTGTTGCAGGCTATGGTGTCTTCATTTGCCGGCGAGTTCTAGTCAAATGCTTATCCATCATTGGCTTAAGCGATGAAGTGAATGCTGAAACGCAGAATTTAGCCTTCAATTTATATCTACTAAACTGATTGAATTGAGGCAGTTTTTACGCTTTTTATCGATTGTTAACTGATAGATGATGCTCGCCATCAACCACCGGTTCTCGTTTTGCGGCTCAAGCGTTCCGCCCCATGACGAACCTTTTCAGGAGACGATCATGCTTGAACTCAGACCCTTCAACTCCCTGGGCGGCGCCCATCATGGCTGGTTGGATGCCCATCACCACTTTTCGTTCGCCGAGTACCATGACCCAAAACGCATGAACTGGGGCAATCTGCGGGTGTGGAACGACGATGTGATTGCGCCGGGTACCGGTTTCCCGAAACACCCGCATCGGGACATGGAAATCATCACCTACGTTCGCGAAGGTGCGATCAGCCATGAAGACAACCTGGGTAACAAGGGCCGCACCGAAGCCGGTGATGTACAGGTCATGAGCGCCGGCACCGGGATTGCTCACAGCGAGTACAACCTGGAATCGACGGCGACGAAGATTTTCCAGATCTGGATCATCCCGAATGAAACCGGGCTGGCACCGTCCTGGGGCGCCAAACCGTTTCCTGAAGGTCAGCGCGAAGGTTTCGTGACCCTGGCCAGCGGCAAGGCCGGCGACGACCAAAGCCTGCGGATCCGTGCCGATGCAAGGTTGGTGGCGGCAAACCTGAAGGCCGGCGAAACCGCCGAGTACCGACTGGACAACGGTCGCCGGGCGTACCTCGTACCCGCCACTGGAGTCATTGAAGTCAATGGCTTGCGTGCACAAGCTCGAGACGGTGTAGCGGTTGCGCAGGAGCAACTTCTGCGAGTCACAGCGATAGAAGACAGTGAAATCGTGTTGGTGGACCTGGCTTGATGCGCTGAATGCCGGACAAAAAAAAGGGGTGACCATTTTGGTCACCCCTTTTTTGTGCCTTGTGGCAATTACTTCGCGCTGATCGCGCTATCCACCAGTGTCTGAGCTTCGCTGACCAACTGCTTGAGGTGATCGTCGCCAATGAAACTTTCGGCGTAGATCTTGTAAATATCCTCGGTGCCCGAAGGACGAGCCGCGAACCAGCCATTTTCGGTCATGACTTTCAGGCCGCCGATCGCCTGATCGTTGCCCGGCGCCTTGCTGAGAATGCTCTGGATCGCTTCGCCGGCCAGTTGTGTCGACTTGACCTGCTCCGGTGACAGCTTGCCGAGCAAGGCTTTTTGCTCAGGGTTGGCCTTGGCGTCGACGCGTACCGAGAACGGTTCACCCAGCTCATCGGTCAATGCGCGATAAGCCTGGCTTGGATCACGCCCGGTGCGAGCGGTCATTTCAGCCGCCAGCAAGGCTGGAATCAGGCCGTCCTTGTCGGTGCACCAGACGCTGCCATCCTTACGCAGGAACGACGCACCGGCGCTTTCTTCGCCACCAAAGCCCAGCGAGCCGTCGAACAAGCCGTCGGCGAACCATTTGAAACCGACCGGCACTTCGTACAGACGACGATTCAGGCGTTTGGCAACGCGGTCGATCAAGCCACTGCTGACCACGGTTTTACCCACGGCAGCGTCGGCGCGCCATTGCGGGCGGTTCTGGAACAGATAGTCGATGGACACGGCCAGGTAGTTGTTCGGCGCCAGCAAGCCACCGGACGGGGTGACTATGCCGTGACGGTCGTGGTCCGGGTCGCAGGCAAACGCCACGTCGAAACGCTCTTTCAAGCCGATCAGGCCTTGCATGGCATAGCTGGACGATGGGTCCATGCGAATCTGCCCGTCCCAGTCGACGGACATGAAACGGAACGTTGGATCAACCTGGGTGTTCACCACGTCAAGGTTCAGACGGTAATGCTCGGCAATGGCCGACCAGTAGCGCACCCCTGCTCCGCCCAACGGATCCACGCCCAGACGCAGATTGGCGCCACGAATGGCGTCGAAGTCGATCACGTTGACCAAGTCGGCGACGTAAGTATTGAGATAGTCGTGACGATGGGTGGTGCTGGCCTTGAGCGCCTGCTCGTAGCTGATGCGTTTGACCCCGGCGAGCTTGTTGGCCAGCAACTCGTTGGCCTTGGCCTCGATCCACTTGGTGATGTGGGTATCGGCCGGGCCACCGTTGGTGGGGTTGTACTTGTAGCCGCCGCTTTGCGGTGGGTTGTGGGACGGCGTGATGACGATGCCGTCCGCGAGCCCCGAAGTGCGGCCGCGGTTGTAGCAAAGAATGGCGTGGGAAATGGCCGGGGTCGGCGTGTACTCGTCGCCTTCAGCAATCATCACGGTCACGCCATTGGCGGCCAGGACTTCCAGCGCACTGGCGCCGGCCGGCGTCGATAGCGCGTGGGTGTCGATGCCGACAAACAACGGACCGTCAATGCCCTGGGCTTCGCGATACAGGCAGATGGCCTGGCTGATGGCCAGAACGTGCCATTCGTTGAAACTCAGCTCGAACGAACTGCCACGATGACCTGAAGTACCGAACGCAACGCGCTGGGTGGAGATCGAAGCATCGGGTTGGCCAGTGTAATAGGCCGTTACCAGTCGCGGGATGTCGACCAACAACTCTGCCGGCGCCGGTTTGCCCGCAAAAGGACTGAGTGTCATGCAAAACCTCTAAAGAAGAGTGGTTCAGGAATAGGGACGCAGTTTACTGACAGTTTGACCAGAGAGCGACGATATCTATCCAGACGAAATCTATCCAGCCTTCAGCAGGCTATTTTACTGCCCGGTCAATCGGTAAGTTCGAGCCTCAACGCATCCGCCAGCATCGTCAATGCAACATCGAGATCATGCTGTCCACTGAATGTGTGGCTTAGCCTGACGTTCTGCGAATGCAACCCATGCAGGCTGAACAACTCGCCTGGCGCAATCACCACGTGTTGCTTGAGCATGCGCTGGAAGACCCGACGCACATCGACCGGTCGCAATGAGCGCGCCCAGATGGTAGCTCCACCCACCGGCTCGACAAACTCCAGCGAGTCGCTCAAACGCTCCTGCAGCAGCTGGGTCATCCGGGTTTTGCGCTCTTTCAATAACCGACGCAGCACCAGCAAATGCTGATCAATACGGCCGCTGCTGTACAAACGTGCGATAGCTTTCTGACGGATCGGCGACAGGCGAAATGAGCGCAGCAAAAAGTGTCGTTGCAACTCCACGCTCAATTGTCGCGACAGCAGATACCCGTAAGGCGCCTCAGGCCCCATGAGCTTCTCGAAGGTGGAAAACACGATCAGGCGATCAGGATCGAGCAGATCGCGAAAGCGACTTTCATTCGGCTCGTGACCGAGTTCGCCGTACACATCGTTCTCCAGCACCCAACTGCCGTGTTGCTCCAACAGCTCGGCGGTGGACTGCCTGTTGTCGGACGGCATCAGGCTACCGCGCGGCATGCTGACGCCCGATGACAGCACTACCAGGCGAACCGCCTCGGTCTTGAGCAAATGCCCAAGCGACTCAAGGTCAAGGCAGCCGTTGTCGTCTATCGGCAATTCGATTACCTGCACACCGGCGGTCTGGAACAAACGCAAAATGGTCCAGTCACAGGGCGATTCGACCAACACAGTCGCGTCTTTGAGTCCGAGCACCGCGATCAGTATTTCCAGCACGCCACGCAAGTCGGCACCGATGTAAACGTCATCGGCATGCCAGCAGCGTGCCGGTGAAGTGGTGTAGCGTGCCGCCAGCGCGATACGTAGCTCCAGCTCGCCACATGGTTGCGAGTGAAGCTGCGGTTGCCGCGGATACTGGCGCACCAATTCGCGCTCCAGCAGTAACAACGGACTGTCCAGGGATTGCAAGAGCGCCGGCTCGTCGGTGCTCAAGATCAGCATCCCCGGGCGCCTTGCGCTGACATAGACCGATTCAAGCAGGTCGTTGACAATGCGGAGGGCATGGCGTACTGGATGGTTGAAATCGACACGCTCAACCGGTCTGCAAGCTGCCTCAACGAAGGCAGTTTGATCGGTGTTTCAGCCCCCATTTCATTGATCAGGCTGGTCAAGTATCGGTACACGGCCTGGTAGGCAAAATCGGTTTCTCTTTGTCCTTTCATGGGCGGTGGCCGATTGCTGTACGCGTGTTTTTTGAATCGGTCAAACCAGGCTCCTTCAACGTCTCGCCGACAGTTCACTCAGCGCATCAGCCTCCTCGAACTCTCCCTGCTCTTCAGTGTTCAAGCCCGGATCAGCCGTCTCAAGTCCGATTCCGGCAACCGAACGCATGCCGTAGAGTTTGCAGATCAAGCTGATGGACAAACCACTGACGTCGATCATCCATTGCACGACTTGCTCGGGAGCGGCATGGCCCTGCATCGCTTTGTGCAACTCGGGCATCGCTACCAACATGCCGGGATGACAGCGGCGTAAAAAGTTTTCCAACCCGGCACCTGCATCGACAAAGGGTGCAAAGAGCAGGCACAGCTGCTGTGTTTCATTGAGTCCCAGTGTTTGCTGAGCCTCGACCGCCGCCTGGGCCCGCAGTTCTGGCATTACCTGCCGATTGCCGTAAACGTCCAGCACCTGATCGCAAAGGCGCTCGGGCAGGCGTCGTCTGCGCATCATCAACAGCGCCCGCTGAATGTACGCTCTGAATCCGCTTTCGTAGGTCAGGCCTTTCACGAAACTGGCCTGCAAGCCCCGTAAATGGGCCGAAAGCAAAGGACTGGCGTATTCGTTTTCGCGCAGGTGGGCGTCAACTTCATCGGGTTGCAGCCCGAGAAAATCGGTGAGCAATGGCCAGCGCTCTTCCATGTTGCCGGTTACCAGGTCCTGGATATCGATGTAGTCCGCACCGCGTCGCGTCTCAAAACTCTCGCGTGGCCGCCACTCGACGGTTTCATGGCCCGCGTAAAGCTCGCGATAACAATCGCCACCCAACTGATCGAGCGTTGAAAACAACCCGTCGAAACTGCAGGCGGGATGAGTGATCGCCGGTAGACCGGCCTTTTGCGCACCTCGCGCCAGTCCCGCCAGAAACTGCTTCTGCTGACGCGCTGTCTCACCGCTGATCAACGCATCGACACCGCCTTCCCATCGGGTCATCTGCGTGTAGAACTCGCCTGTGGCCAGATAACAGTCGTCACACGCTTCGAACACCCCGTCTGTCCCTCGCAGGTGACCGAGCATCAGCATGTTTGTGCGATTCAAATCGCGGCCAGCGTCAGACATCGGTGCCAAATGACTGAATGGCAGCACCTCGCGGTTATCAACCATCAACACCTCGATCCGAGGATCGTCGTAGACAAACAGGGCACCGTAGCTGCGGTGAATATTCTCCATGATCGTCGATGTCGTCCCGCCCAGACGTAGCGTGGCGACACGCAGCTGGAAGGTCGCTGGTGCTCTGCCCGCGATACTCAACTGCGCGGCACGCAGGAACGCCAATGTGTAGCAACTGTCTCGTGTTCCCGAGTGCATCATCAGCACCTTGTAAGTGCCGATTCTCTCCATGCCCCCGGCAACCACCACCAGACGCTGGATTAAAAGCTGCAATGCAGTACGCTCCGCGCGGGAAAAGAAACTCAGCAACCGCTGCAAAACTTGCTGGTAGACATAGTTCATCGCTTGATCATGAATAGAGCTCATTGTCATTTACCTGATATTCAAAAAGTCGACATCGAACAAACAATCATTTGCTTGCACGACCTGCGATCGGTGATGGCTGATTACGGCTTGTCGTGAGTATCTGCTGTCAAATGCTAACACTTTGATTGTGGTAACTATTTGAAACGATTGTTTAGCAATAACTTTCATGAATGGACAAATCGCCTACACCGCCCGAGATAGAGAGCTCCAGCAGACAGGAAGGACGGCCTAGGACTATTCCGACAGCGTCCCACAGACAATGAGCACGAGAAATAAAGAAACCAGAGCAGTGCAATAGTTCGGCAACTAATAAGCGAACCGATTACTTCCCATATTTTAACGCGAGGCGCAGATGAGCAATGGTCCGCATACGTAGTACCAGAACCAGCACCGGTTAAAAGAAAATGCCCAGCCATGACTCATTCCTTGAGATGAAAGTAATCACTCAATTATCAGGGCTTATATGATGATTAGAAGATACAGATCAGGAGCAAAAACCAGTTCAGTTGCTGAACCAATAAATCACGAAGGGGGAATTAGAGGTTTGTAAGTCCAGCAAAAACGCAAGAGTCCGTAAACACGGACTCTTGCGCAAGGGTCATGCCGGTTCGACTTGAAGCGCCACACGTTCGCGACAAGGACACTCATCCATGTAACGGTGCGCCTCGACAAACGCGGTAAACGGGAAGACCCGGGTCTTGAGTGGCAGCAGAACACGGTCAGCCGTCAACTGGTTGATATCACGCAAGGCCCGTTGCAGTGCGACCTGATCCTGAACGATGCCAAGTTCCGGTTTGCCCGTGAAGTTGCCGATGCAGTGCACGAAGAACTGAATGTTTTTCTGGAACGCTGCACATGCCGGGAATGGTGTCTGGTTACCGCCTTGCAGACCATACAGCACCAGGCTGCCACGAGGCGCCAGCACGTCACCGAGCAACGACATCTGTGGACCGCCAAGGCCGTCGAATACCACGTCGACACCGCGATTGTCGGTGAGCTTGTTGATCTGCATGAGCAGATCCTGCTCTTCAGTGACAATCACCTTCTCGGCACCGAGGGACAACAGGTACTCGCGCTCTTCGGCGGTTTTGGTCGCGGCAATGACCCGCACACCCAGAGCCTTGCCCAGTTGCACAAAGGACGGTCCGGCGCAGTGGCTCGCGTCGGTTACCAGCGCAAACTGCCCCGGCTTGACCCGTGCCAGATCGGCGTAAGCAAAATAGGCAACCAACAGCGGCGTGTAATGCACGGCGGCTTCGACCGGACTCAGCACATCCGGGTAACGCGTCAGCGCCGAACGCGGCAGAACGATTTGCTCGCCATAAACGGGATAGTCATTGGGGCTTTCTGCCGGGAAGCTGGCGACCTTGTCACCCACCGCCAGATCATCGACACCTTCGCCGATGGCCGTCACCACGCCGGCCATTTCATGACCAAGGCCAGACGGTAACCGGGCATGGGAAGACGCCAGGTTCTGACGCCAGAGGATGTCATACCAACTGATGCCAATCGCCTCGACACGCACCTGCACTTCGCCCGGTGCTGGCAGAGCGGCCGCATGCTCTTCGCATTTGAGCACCTCGGCTGGACCAAACTTGTGAAAACGGATCGTGCGGGACATCGCAAACCTCGTCAAAGTAACCTCTAATGCCCTGAACTCTATCTGGGCTTTCTGGCCAAGACCATCAGTGGCTATTAATAGTCGACATGCCTGTCATTGATTCCGCAGCTCCGGCGATACGTCAATCAACGTAGAAAACCGAACCAGCATTTTGGGAAAACTGAATTACTCGGTGCAGAGTACCAGTCTTTCCCCGTAAGATTCATGCCGGCCATTGTTCTCATATGGCCGCTCCCGTCAAGTTTGCTGACTCTGCCAGGACTCCAGATGAATCGTAATGACCTGCGTCGTGTCGACCTGAACCTGTTGATCGTGTTCGAAACCCTCATGCATGAACGCAGCGTGACCCGCGCGGCAGAGAAACTGTTTCTCGGCCAGCCGGCCATCAGTGCCGCGTTGTCGCGCCTGCGCGGTCTGTTCGACGACCCGCTATTTGTGCGTACCGGCCGCAGCATGGAGCCTTCAGCCCGGGCAGTGGAAATCTTCGCCCTGCTCTCTCCGGCCTTGGACTCGATTTCTACCGCAGTCAGTCGCGCCGCAGAATTCGATCCGGCCACCAGCACCGCCGTGTTTCGCATTGGTCTCTCGGACGATGTCGAGTTTGCGCTGCTGCCAATGCTGTTGAAGCGCCTGCGTGCCGAGGCACCCGGCATCGTGCTGGTGGTGCGTCGAGTCAATTACCTGTTAATGCCGGGATTGTTGGCCTCGGGTGAAATCTCGATTGGCGTCAGCTACACCACGGATCTGCCAGCCAACGCCAAACGCAAAGTCCTGCGCCGCAGCATGCCGAAATTGCTGCGCGCCGACACCGTACCCGGCGCCTTGAGCCTGGACGATTTCTGCGCTCGCCCGCATGCGCTGGTGTCCTTTGCGGGCGACCTCAGTGGCTTCATCGATGAAGAATTGGAAAAACTTGGCCGCAAGCGTCATGTGGTGCTCGCGGTTCCGCAGTTCAATGGTTTGAGTACATTGCTGGCAGGCACCGACATCGTTGCCATGGTGCCGGACTACACCGCCGATGCGCTGACCGCTGCCGGTGGCGTGCGCGCTGAAGACCCACCGCTGCCGGTGAATGCCTTCGAGTTGCACATGGCCTGGCGCGGCTCCCAGGACAACGACCCGGGTGAACGCTGGCTAAGGTCGCGGATTCAGATGTTTTTTGGCGACCCTGAAAGTCTTTGAAAGGGGCTGGCACATCTCTCGCCAAGGGTGCGTTAGCTGGATTTATTACCATCCAAACGCCCGCTGCCGCCGATTGAGACCAGCTCTACTCCACCGCCATTTTGGGGGGGAGTTATTGGGGGCAAACTCTGTCCACTAAAAAGTATGCCCCCAACCATGATTTCCCACCTTGAGACATTACAAGGCGAAAGCTTCGGTGATGCTTGAGTCGGTCGCTTGGCGATCTCACGGTCAGCGAAAGATCGCCATTCGCAGCTGTAACTTATTTACTGCAAGCGCATTCGTTTTATGTCCCTCTGCGGCGGTTCTCCGAACAGACGGCTGTATTCGCGACTGAACTGCGACGAGCTTTCATAGCCCACCAATCCCCCCGCACTGCTTGCGTCGACATTCTGACTTAGCATCAACTGTCGAGCCGCTTGCAGCCGCAATTGTTTCTGATACTGCAGCGGACTCATGCCTGTTACGGTGCGGAAATGCTGGCGAAAGGTAGACGGACTCATGTGCGCATTCGCCGCCAAGTCGTCCATGCGTAGCGCATGGCGAAAGTTAAGTTTCAGCCAGGCAAGCGTCTTGGCGATGTGTTGGCTCGGTGAGCCCGCGGCGACGACATGTAGCAACTGCGAACCATGAGCGCCGCTTAACAGGCGAGCTATGATCTCTTCCTTGATCAGCGGCGCGAGTGTTTCAAGCAGTTCAGGCTCGCTGAGTAGTCCGACCAAACGCTCCAGCGCATCAAGCACCGCGGCGTCCAGCGCCTGTACGGTGATTGGGCGGAACCCTTCATCCTTCATGCGCTGTGACAACCGCATGCGCTCGGCGAGCTGTATCACCGTGGCGCTGTCGAACGTAAGCATCATGCCCAGAAACGGATGTGCAACGCTCGCTTGGGTCACATGTGAAATGACCGGTAGGTCAACGCTGGTAACCATGGACTGACCGGGCGCGTAACTAAGCACCTCCTCCCCCACCATGACCTGCTTGCAGCCTTGCAAGGTCACCCCAATCCCCAGTCCGTAAATACAGTGCACAGGCGCAGTGGAAGACTTGCGTCGATGCAGGCTCAGGCCGGGAACGGCGGTGATCAGGTCGCAATCACTGCGCACAATCTGGCTGACGATGCCGGCGAGACGACTTGTGTCGCTGACAATTTGCTGACTTTTGGTAGCAGGCTGCACAGTGGTCTCCTTGAAAACACGAGGTCTATAGCTGGTCACGAACGACACCGTTGCTGACACGAACAATGTCTGCCATGACCGCCAGGGCAATCTCCGCCGGGGTCTTGCTCCCCAGCCTTAAGCCGATAGGTGCATGAATCCGCTCAAGTACCTGATCTTTCGGTATACCGATGCGCCTGATCCGCTCAGTTGAGTTTTATAACGTCGACTAGCCGTAGCCAGATATTACGAAGTATTTCAGGCCATCTTAATGCCTAATCCAATGAACCCGTTCTACAGTCGATGGAAGATGTGGTCGACATGCGGCCACCCATCCGGAGCAACACCCGCCGCCTGCAGTTGCTGTTGTAACTCAGGGTCATCGATTCGTATCTTCCAGTCGGGGCTTGTTGCTGCCCTCATCCCGATGTCGTAATGATGAATGGCCCTAAGTAAAGACGTTCGATCAGGCAAATACACCGCCAGGGCATTGCCCTTCCAGGCGGCAAAGTTCAGCACCATGGCTTCACAAAACGCAATCTTGGTCTGTGCATCGTCCCTGTCGGCCTGACGGGAGCGATCGACTTGATCGGCAAGTACCGGGTCGACGATCCGGTCGGTGAGCAAGACCTCCGGGGCATTGCTTGCCTGATTCAAGCAGATTGCTGAGCGACCAACGCCCGGCACAGCTGCCAGGCGCTGGAAGTGTTGAGCACAGCCCCATGAGACAACGTCAGCCAATGTGCTTCGCGAACCAGTCCAGGATCAGTTTAGGGTACTGTCCGAAGTAGTTGTAACCCTGAAATCGAAGGTCTGTTCCTTCGATCCAGTACAGCTCTTTGTCTTTGGAAGACAGGGTGTCGAAGATCTCCTGAACATTGGAAGGCTTGGTCAGGAAGTCATTGCGCACTTGAGCGACAAAGGTCGGCAAGGTCACGGCTTTGGCATATTCCATGGGCCAGACATCCGACAAGTGATAGCCGGTGCGCCGATGCAGCGCGGCATCGAAGCGATCGACGCCATTAGCAATTTTTTGCCGCTCCACCGCTGTTTCCACAAATACCCTTGGCGTTACCGGCTGCAGCGCCACCAGCGCTTTGACGTGTTTGAATTCTTTCGGGTGCTTCTTGATCCCGACGATGGTGGCGTGTGAGGGTGTGCCAGGAGGGAGTTGCCGGTTCTGCTGCTTCTACTGCCTGATCCAGTGAATTGACGCTCAAGGTTAAAACAGGTGTCCGTTTGCGGATGCATGGACACCTGAGGCCGCCGTCCTGCATGGGCCACGGATGCCAATTACCCATGGCGACCATGCCCTGAGTTCGACCGTGGACCTATAGCGGTACCGCACCGATCTGCTGAAGCAGACCCAGCAGGTCAGGCTGACCATGCTCTTCAACTATTTGACCATCAGTGAACCGATAGAAATTTACCGCCTTGACCTCGATAGTCTTTCCGGAGGGTGGAACACCCAGGAAGCTTCCATGATGCGTACCGCGCATCGTGAAGCGCGCGGCCACCCTGTCGCCCTCAATAATCAGCTCCTCAAGCGTCCACTGAATATCTGGAAAGCCTGCGCGCATCATCGCAATGATCTCCTGATAGCCGTCCGGCCCCTGCAAAGGCTCAGAACGCCCCGGAACGAAAAACATCGCCTGCGGAGAAATTAGCTCCCCGGCCAACTCATCGCTCGCGGTGTTTATGAAATCAGTGAAGCGCTTCATCAGAAGCTTTTTTGATCCCGTTTCCATGTTGGTTTCCCTTTCTATGTGAGTCGCTTGTAAAACACCGCCTCGAGTTCGTTAGAGGGGCGACTCATAGAGAGCCCCTCGCTGAAGAGCCCTTAAGCCTGGTCGGTGGGCATGATCCACAGTTCGCTGATGGCGGCATGACGTGGGCGGGAGACCATGTAAACCACGCCATCGGCGATGTCCTCGGCCTGCAGCACCTCGGTGCTCTCGTAGAAAGCATCAATGCTGTCGCGCATCATTCCGCTGTTATGCGAGCCCAACTCCGTGTCGACACCGCCAGGCTCCAGCACGCCCACGCGGACATGCTTCTTGGTGATCTCCTGACGCAGGGATTCGGTGAATCCGTTCACGCCGAACTTGGTCATGTTGTAGACGCCATAGTTGGCCCAGGCTACACGGCCAGCGATTGATGAGATGTTGACGATATCGGCGACCCGGCGAGGCCCGTCTTCGGCTGCAGCCAGCAGGTGCGGCAAAGCCGCATTGGTCATGTACAACAGGCCTTTCTGGTTGATCGCAATCATCCGCTCCCATTCCTCGGGATCGGCGCCGACGATAGGGCCAAGCAGCATCAGCCCGGCGTTGTTGACCAGAATGTCCAGCCGCCCGAACCGTACGACGGCGGCCTGAACAGCCGCCTCGGATTGGGCGCGATCGGTGATATCGGCGAGCACCGTGAGGGCGCTGCCACCTACTGCCTGGATTTTCGCAGCGAGGGCATCCAGGCGATCCTGGCGACGAGCAACCAGGACGACACTGGCGCCCTGAGCGGCGAGCGCCCGCGCGGTGGCGTAGCCAATCCCGCTACTGGCGCCGGTGACAAGTGCAACGGTACCTGCAAGTGGTGATGTCATGAGCGTGTCCTTTGTGAACCAGGGTGAAAATCGAGCGTCAGGCGTCGTCGTGAGCAAGAGAGGACGACAACTGACGGTAGGCGTCGGCCTGTGCCAGTAGCGCATTGGCCTTGGACTCGAAGGTCTGCACCGCATCGGAGCCCGCGGCGAAACGAACCGGCGGCTCGTCGAGCCCTGCGAGGTGCACAATCGCGTCGGCGAGCTTGGCAGGGTCACCGCCCTGTTTGCCGTCCATGCCACTCCAGGCCGTGACGGTCTCTCGCGTCCGCTGGGCATAGTCGTCGATAGAGGGGAGCGCGAAGGTGGTGGAATCGGCCGTCAGCAGTTCTGTTCGGAAGAAACCGGGCTCGACCAACATCGTGCGAATGCCGAAGGGTTCGATCTCTGGCGCGAGCGACTCGATCCATCCTTCGAGGCCGAATTTCGCCGCCGCATAGGCCGTACAGAACATGCCGCCAGCGATGCCCGCCGTAGAGGAAATGGTCAGCAACAGACCGGAGCGCTGCTTGCGCATCACCGGCAGTGCTGCACGAGCGACATTCATCGGACCGAACAGCAGCGTTTCGATCTGGCTGCGCACCTGTTCCGGGCTGAGCTCTTCGAAGAAGCCCGCATAGAAGTTACCCGCGTTGTTGACCAGTACATCAATCCGTCCGAACTTGCCGATAGCGGCCTCGACGGCTTCTTGGGCGTCATCGGGACGGGTAACATCGAGCTTGAGGGTCAGCAAGTCTTCATGCTCGCCGATTGCCGCCAGCACTTTCCCGGCATCACGGCCGGTGGCAACGACGGCATGTCCGGCAGCGAGTGCCGCTTTGGCGATGTCTACACCCAGTCCACGGCCTGCACCGGTGATAAACCAAACTTTTCTCTCAGTCATGTGATTGCTCCTTTCTAACGAGTGCCTATTGTGTCGAGCCTCTCCTTTTGGTTGCTGCATCAATCGGCGTATTCATTGCCTAAAATGACGAATATTGTGTCAGTTCAGCCCTCTTCGCTCTGACCTCTCGCAGCAGTTCTTCACGGCTCGTGAAGGGGCCCTCCTTGGGCGAATACAAACTGCCAGTAACGAGAACGCAGTGACTCGGATCTCCAAGTCCTCCACCAGCTTTTAAAGTATGCGTCGACCAATCATCCATAGAGTTGCCCGATCCAGTTCTTTCATTGCCTTATTCAATCACCGCTTCAGGAATTTCAAGCGTCGTGAGTCGCGCGCTTTGAACGCTCAGCTCATCCGTCAAATTGGGCAATCATTGAAGCAGATCGCGCAATCGATCCAGGAAGCACAGCGCTACAGTTGGCAAACGCCCGGAACACGATCTCACTCATTCATGGAGAGCTGTCCCACTATGAGCGCCCTGAACATCAATGGCCGTGACTATACGGTTGACGTAGACCCTGGCACCCCGATTCTCTGGACTTTGCGCGACGCGCTGGGCATGACCGGCACCAAGTTTGGCTGCGGGGCAGCACTGTGCGGGGCTTGTACTGTTCACCTTGATGGACAGGCCATTCGTTCCTGTGTCACGCCTATCGCGGCCGCCGAGGGCAGGAAGATCACCACCATCGAAGCAGCAACCAATGGCAGCGACCCGGTTGGTACCGCCGTGCACGAGGCATGGGTCAAACACGACGTGGCGCAATGCGGTTATTGCCAGAGCGGCCAGATCATGAGCGCGACGGCTTTCCTCAAGACCCAACCCAAGGGAAAGCAACCCACGGCGGCCGAGATCGACTCGGCAATGGCTGGCAACATCTGCCGCTGCGGCACTTACGCTCGTATCCGCGCGGCGGTGGCTGATGCCGCCAAAGCCCTCGCCTGAATGGAGTTTTCGATGTTCAACGACACCTATCCAGACGAGCTCCCCCGCGCGTTGCAACACATGCTCGAACGCGACCAGATCGACGGCCCCACCACGCTCCCCCGCCGCAGTTTCCTGAAAATCCTTGGTGTCGGCGGCCTGGTGTTGGGGGCATTTCCTCACCTGGCCCTGGCGCAACAGCCTGGCGACAACCGCGCAGAAACTCTCAAGCCGAGTCAGCAACCCTCGGCATTCGTGCAGATAGCGCCCAATGGGGAAGTCACCGTAACCATCAACCGGTTGGAGTTCGGTCAGGGCGTGCAGACAGGCCTACCGATGATCCTCGCAGAAGAGCTTGATGCTGATTGGAGTCTCGTGCGCAGCCGCAATGGTACAAGCGACATCGCCTACCAGGACCCTCTCTTTGGCATGCACCTTACTGGCGGTTCCAATTCGATCAAGAACAGCTATACCCAGTACCGCGAACTGGGTGCCCGTGCTCGCGCCATGCTGCTCGCCGCGGCGGCCGCGCGCTGGAATGTGGATGTGGCCAGCCTGAGTACGGAATCCGGAATGGTGCTCGGCCCGGCGGGCCGCAAAGCGAGCTATGGCGAACTGTCGGAGGCCGCCATGGCGTTGCCTGTGCCCGAAACGATCACGCTCAAGAACCCCAAAGACTTCCGAATCATTGGCCATGCCACCACCCGCATCGATGCCAAGGCCAAGAGCAGTGGTCAGCAGGATTTCGGCATCGACATGAAACTGCCGGGGCAACTAACGGCCGTGGTGGCCCGACCGCCAGTATTCGGTGCCAAAATTTCCTCTTTAGATGACAGTGCTGCACGTGCCATCAAAGGCGTGAAAGCGGTGCTGCGTGTACCGCTCGATGGGGGGGCTGAAGGCGTAACCGTCGTCGCTGACGGTTACTGGCACGCCAAACAAGGGCGTGATGCACTCAAGCTGCAATGGGATACGACGACTATCGAAAAGGTCGATAGCGACAAGCAGTTGGCCGACTACCGGGAGCTGGCGGCTCGTCCTGGTCCACGGCTCTTCGAGGCGGACATGGCGCCACTGGAAACAGCACCACATCGATTGGAAACCGAGTTCGTGTTTCCTTACCTGGCCCATGCGCCAATGGAACCGTTGAACTGCACAGTCAAACTGTCCGGAGAACGCTGCGAACTATGGGTGGGCACCCAGTTTCCCGGGGCTGACAGCGCGGCAGCCGCACGTGTACTGAACCTTAAGCCCGAGCAAATTCAAATTAATGTACAGACCGCTGGCGGAGGTTTTGGCCGGCGTGGCATAGCCACCAGCGACATAGTGGTACTGGCATGCGAGGTGGCCAAGGCCGCGCGAATGGCCGGTTTAGATGTACCGGTGCGCACCCTGTGGAGCCGCGAGGACGATATCAAAGGCGGCTATTACCGCCCCATGCACCTGCACCGTGCTCGTATCGGTTTTGACGAAGCCGGCAAGGTGCTGGCCTGGGACCACGTGGTGGTAGGACAGTCCATCATCAGTGGCACCATGTTCGGGGGGCGGGTGAAAAACGGCATAGACCCCACGGCAACAGAAGGTATGCGCGATCCCTATCCACTGCCGATGCGTTTGACGGTGCATCACCCGAAACTCAACGTGCCGGTGTTGTGGTGGCGTAGCGTAGGGTCCACCCACACAGCTTTCGTGATGGAGACGGTGATCGATGAGATCGCCCGAACAACCAAACAAGATCCAGTGGCTTACAGGATGAAACTGTTTGCCGATCAAAGTCCGCGTCATCGCGCTGCATTGCAACTGGCGGTGGACAAGAGCGAGTACGGCAAACGCGAGCTGCCTGCTGGTCGAGCCTGGGGCGTTGCGGTACATGAGTCGTTCAGTTCGGTAGTGGCTTACGTCGTGGAAGCTTCGATGCAGAACGGCCGTCCGGTACTGCACCATGTGACCGCCGGCGTCCACTGCAACCTGGTCGTCAACCCGCGCAGCGTTGAGGCCCAAGTACAAGGTGCCGCCCTTATGGGGCTGTCAATGTGCTTACCGGGCGGCGCCATCACCTTAAAAGATGGCGTCGTGCAACAGAGTAATTTTGCAGACTTCAACGTTCCACGCATCACCGATATGCCGGAGTTTTCCATTCATGTCGTGCCAAGCGCCGAGCCTCCCACAGGGATGGGTGAACCCGGCCTTCCACCGTTGGCCCCCGCCTTTGCAAACGCGGTCGCACGCCTCACGGGTAAGTCGGTGCGTGAGCTGCCCTTCAAGCTGACGCGACAGAGCCGGGGGACTGACGGTCAAGAGCCTTAATCAGCCAGAGGCCCATCCACTTGAGAAAGCCTTTGGCAATAGGACCGGGATCGACGAGTCCGGACATACGGACTCGTGGTCCTCTCGGCTAATAACCATCACAGCCACTTTGCCGGTACTACGAATATGGGTACTTTCCTCGGTCGCTCGTGTTCTGCGTGCGAGCGGGGGCAATATTGGGGCAACGCAAGGTTTTTTCGCCTTGAAAACACTGACCTGGAGCCAAGTCAAAATGTTTTTTGGCGACCCTGAGAGTCTATGACTGCACTGAGATCAGCGATTACGCCGTCTGATTTCTAACCCACGGACACGATAAAGCCCCGAAGATTCGAGGCTTTATCGTTAAATCCAGCGAGAATTCCAGCGTGCCGTGTCGTACCGCCAAGACCGGAGAAAGTCGTAGAACTCTCCCCTGCCTCTTGGCTGGCCGACTGTCAGAAATCAACCGATGCCGAAAGCTGAAGGGTACGTGGCGCGCCCAGGCCGCCGGACAGGCCACTGCCGTCGCCGCCGCTGTAGGAACCGATCCAGTATGCCCGGTTGGCGATGTTCTCTACGTTAGCCCGTAAGGTCACAGGTTTGGACATAACCTTGGTGGTGTACCGACCGCCCACATCGAAAACGGTGTAAGACGGCAACTCCATCCGATGGTCGTCCGTGACGTAGCGGCTGCCTACGTAGTTCGTGCCTGCGGTCAGGGTCAACCCAGGGACCATCTCCAGGTCGTACTCGGCCCCAAGCTTGGCGATGATTTTCGGAACGCCGGTCACCTGATTGCCTTCGTTCGCCGTTACCAGCGCCTTCGTCAACACCGCCTGCGTGTAGGAAACACCGCCCATCAAACGCAGATCTGGTTGGGCTTCACCGAAGAAGCTCCATTCCACACCACGGTTGCGCTGCTCGCCATTGACGCCAAAAATATTGGTGATCGGGTCGGTAAAGGTGCTGGGTTTTTCGATCTGGAACACGGCCAACGTGGTGGCGAACGTACCCAGGTCAAGCTTGGCGCCCACTTCATACTGCTTTGTCTGAATCGGGCTCAGGATTTCACCCGAGTTGGCTGCCGTCGTCGGAGCCGTCCCCCCCTTAGACAGACCTTCGATGTAGTTCGCGTAGACCGACACATCGTCGGTGACCTTGACCAGCAACGCGGTAGCCGGCGAAACACGGCTCTCGTCGTAATGGGAAGTCTTGACCCGCGCCGGGGTCAGGTTTGAGCTTTCCACCGACTGATGTCGCCCGCCCAGCGTCCATTGGATACGACCATCAAGGAACGAAAGGGTATCGAGCAAAGCAACACTGCCCAGCTTGTCTTCGGTCCGGGAGGTGACAGCACCAAATTTGCCCAAGGGCGGCGTTGGGCCGAAGTCGAGGTTGTAGTAGTTGGTGGTCACGTAGTTGGGTATCTGAAGATCCTTGTAGCTCATCTCCGACTTGTACTGAGTGGCCGCCAGCGACCATTCGTGGCCTACGGGGCCGGTGTCGAAGCGGCCCTTCAGACCAGCCTCGCCCGATTTCTGGGTGCCCTGCCCATCCGAGCGATAAGCCAGAACATTGATATCACTGGCGTTGTTGACCAGCGTGTCGCGCGTCATCAGGGCGTTGCGGCCACCGTCCCTCTGCCCATAGGCCGCAAAGGCGGTGAGCGAGTCATTCAAATCGACCTCGCCTCTGAGCAAGAAGGTTTCGGTGTCGTTGGTGGTATATGCCCAGTCAGGTGCCAGCGCGTAATCACCCTTCTTCGCGCGGGGTACGTTGGTGACCTTAGGGTTGATCGAGGCAATACCGAAATAGTTGGCGCCCTCCAGATGTTCACGTTGCTTGTAGGCGTCCAACGACAGGCGGATGCGCTCGGCGCGCCAGTCCAGGCCCAGCGCATTGAGCTGCATGTTTTGTTTCTGATCGTCTACGGCGGTGTCGCCGTCGCGGTACACCCCGTTGTAGCGGATACCAAACTGATTCTGCTCGCCAAAGCGCCGACCCACGTCGGCATGCGCACCGTATAAACCATTGGATTCAAAAGAGGTCGTCAGGCGCGTCAGGGGTTCGTCGCCGGCGCGCTTGGGGACAATATTGATGCTGCCTGCGACGCTGCCATCTGGTGGCATGCCGTTCAGCAGAGCGGACGGGCCCTTGAGCACTTCGATGCGCTCGGCCAGCTCGGTCGCGCCACGCAGGTTCGGCGCCATACCGATCAGGCCGTTGTAGGTGATGTCGTTGGCGCTGGTATTGAAGCCACGAATAAAGAAGGTTTCGATGATGGCCCGTTTGGAGGGGACGTTCACCGATGGATCGGTTGCACCGATTACCGAACCGATGTCCTTCGCCTGGTGGTTGCGCACGAAGTCATCGGTGTAGCTGATGGCGCTGAAGGGAGTCTCCATAAAGTCCTTGGTGCCCAGCAGCCCGACTCGACTGCCAGTGGCAACCTGGCCTCCAGCATACGCAGGCGGCAGGTCGGCAGATGCGCCCATAGTACCCTCCACCGTCGTTTCAGACAGGACAAGGCTACCTTCGCCAGTGCCCGTCGGAGACTGCGTTGACGGCTCAGGGGCAGGCGCAGCGGCCACAGCCATCGCCCCCCCGGTCAGACCTAGCAGCAGCGCCATCTGTACGGCAGAGAAAGTGCGATTCAAGGTAAACGAAAAAGCGCGTTGCGTAGCCTGCGATGAATCAGGGTTGGCGCTATGTAGGCGGCCGTGTTCCGACATGCTGGATTCCTTTCGATGCAAATAATTGGAGTGCATTCACTAGGTTTCCGTACCAGAACGCCAAATCCTCAATCTAAATGATAAATATTTACAATCATTCGCCGCGCACTATTCGAAATGTCGCCCGCTACACCGCTGCTCTAAAATTGCTTTTGCTCCACTGGTCAGGCTGTAGCTCTTGTCGTGATTGCGGGTAATGACGCCCACGGAACAAAGGCGCTTGAGCGCATCACGAACGCTGACGAGCGATAACGCCAGCGCTCTAAGTTGATCATGTACCGACTTCGCATTCACCGTCGTCCCGTTGACAGCCGCAGCGCATAAAATATTGATGATTTTGAAGCGCAGTAAGCTGGTACGTAGCCCATAGCGATATAGCATCTCGCGAATGTGCTCGTTGTTACTGTCGCAATCGAAGGGGCGATGCGTGGATGAGCTTTGCAATTGCTGGGGCGCTAGAGCTTCTTGCGAGGCTGATCTGTGGTACATGCGAATAGTCCATTTCTATTGTTTTAGACGCCATGGGATGGCTGCCGTGCCTGAAATCACCAATGGCGATCCCCCATGACCGAAGCAAAATGCGAAATCCACAAAAAGGGCCGGCGCCTGAACAGGACCAGCCCTTTGTGCTGCAGATACACGTCGCGAATCAGCCCTTGTAGCCCTGAACCACCTCGTCAGCCATTCGATTGAGACAGGTCACGCTAGCGGTACACAGATACCAGGTCTGAGCATCGACAAAGATTACATGGCCGTTGTTCCAGGCCTTGGTCTTGCGCAGCAGCGGGTTATCCAGGCTCTTGATGTCCAGTGCCGGACGATGCTCCATCACCGCGGTACGGTCGATTACATAGAGAATGTCGGGATCGGCCTGCTGGATAAACTCATTGGAAATCGGCTGTCCATGCAAACCGGCTTCGATGTCAGTGCTGGCCGGTTTCACGCCCAAGGTGTCGAAGATAAAGCCGTAGCGCGACTTCACGCCGTAGGAGGTGAAGGCGCCGTTGTTATGCAGCACGATCAAGGCTTTCTCTGGACGCCCTTCGGTGACACGGCGGGTCTGTTCCACCTTGGCTTCCATTTCCGCGACTTTCTGGCGGGCCAGTTCCTCTTTGCCGAGGATGCGTCCCAAGAGGGTCAAATGCGCCTTGGCTGTGCCGATGAGATTGCCTTGCTTGTTGGTCAGGTCCACGTCGTCGTAGACGGTCGGGGCGATCTGGCTGAGCTCCTTATAGCTTTGTGCCTGGAGCGGAGAGATCAGAATCAGATCAGGCTTGAGCGCATGCAACCGCTCGAGATTGGGCTGAACAGTCGCCCCTACATCCATAACATTCGAGTCGTCACGGTATTGGGTGAGAAAGCTGGTGACGTAGTCCTTGGCGATGCCCACCACCGGTGCCCCCAACTGATCGAGTGTATCGAGCTCGCTCATATCGAAAGCCACTACGCGTTCGGGTAGTTTGGTCACCACGGTTGTGCCCAGAGGATGCTCGATCTTGACCGGCTCGTAGTGCGCCTGCGCACTCGCTGGCGGCGTGGCCTCTGCCGCCGGCTTGTCACATCCCTGCAGCCCGGCCGCTACGGTCATTGCCAGTAGCACTCCACAGAGTTTTTTCGGGTGATCAGTGCTCATATCAGTTCCCTTGAAGGTGATGGGTTGAAGTAGTTGCAGACGAACCCTTGTTCGCTCTGCAGGATTTCGAAATCCAGACCAAAAAGTTCGCGCAGGTGCGCCTCGGTAACAACCTCCGCGACCGGGCCGTGGCAGTGAATTCCCCCGCCTTTCATGGCAACGATATGATCGGAATAGTTGGCCGCGAAGTTGATGTCATGGACCACCAGGATCACTGTGCGGCCTTGCTCGTCACACAAGCGACGCAAGGCACGCATGATTTGTACGCCATGCTTCATGTCGAGGTTGTTGAGCGGCTCGTCCAGCAACAGGTAATCCGTTTGCTGGGCAATGGTCATCGCCAGGAACGCCATCTGCCGTTGTCCGCCGCTGAGCTCGTCAATGTAGGAGAGGCGCAGGGACTGCAAAGACAAGAACTCGATGGCCTCATCGATTGCCTCGCGATCCTGGGCGGTAAGCGCTCCACGACTGTAGGGGAAGCGCCCGAAGGCTACCAACTCCTCGACGGTCAGGCGCAGGCTGAAATCCGGGGACTGGCGCAAGGTGGCCACGCGCTTGGCATAGTCGCGAACGGGCACATCCAAAATGCTGCGCCCGCCTATCAGAACGTCGCCCCGGGTCGGCGCCAGCAGGCGTGCGATCAACATCAGCAGCGTGGTCTTGCCCGCCCCGTTCGGGCCGATCAGCGACGTGACCTGCCCCGGTGGAAACCGGACGCTGACGTCACTAAGGACATGCTTGGTGCCATAGGCCTTGTAAACGTGATTGAGGGAGATCATGGGGTGCCTCGGGTTCGAATCATCAGCGCGAGGAAATACACACCACACACCAGGTTGACGAGAATGCTGACGGAGGTGTTGTAGTTGAATATCTGCTCGACTAGGTATTGGGCGACAATGAAAATGCCAATGGCGATGGCGCAACTCATGGGCAACGTGACCCGGTGCCGAGCGGTTCGGGCAAGCGCATATGAGATGTTCGCAACGAACACTCCCATGAATGCCGTCGGCCCGACGAGGCTCGTCGAGATCGCCACCAGAATTGCAATAAGTGCCAGTTGAAGTCGCACGCTGCGCAGGTAATCGACCCCCAGGGAAATGGCTTGGTCACGTCCCAGGGAAAGCACATCGAGCACCGGCAGGGTTCGTTGGGCGATGCAGCACACCGCCGCGACCAGCACGCCCGAATAGATAACCTGCCCAGGTTGCGCCTTGTTGAAGGAGGCGTAGTTGAACCCTTGGAAAATCGAGAATTCTCCGGGGCTGATCTTCAGCTGGATAAATTGGGTAAACGTCCCCATCACCATACTCAGTACCAGTCCCAACAGGAGCAGCAGGTACACGTTGTTGCTCCCGTCACGGAACAGCCAACGGTGAATAAGCCATGAATAGCCGAGCATCAGCAGGACCGACAACAGGACGTTACCGTCACGCCCCAGCAATACCAGGCTCTGGGTGCCCAGCACCAGAATCAGCAGTGCCTGGAACAGCAGGTAGATCGCCTCATACCCCATGATCGCCGGCGTCAGTATCCGGTTGCCGGCGATGGTCTGGAAAATCACCGACGAATAGGCAATGCACACCCCGGCAATGCACATCGCCGCCAAACGGGTGAGTCGTTTGGGAATGACGTAGTCGAAGTCGAAGCCGGCCCCCAACAACAGGAACGCGATCGCCAGCGCCAAAACCAGCAGCCAGAGACCATAACGGGTAGCCACGCGCCTCATGTGTACTTCCTGATCAGCAGCACGAGAAATAATAGGCCGCCCACGCTGCCGGCGGTGAGGCCGATAGGCACTTCGAAGGGGTAGATCAGCAGGCGGCCGAGGATATCGCAGGCCAATAACAACGACGCGCCACACAAGGCGACGATGGGCAATGTTCGCTCCAGGTTTTCGCCGTAGTGCAGCGCCACCAGGTTGGGAATCACCAGCCCGACAAAGGGGATCGCCCCCACGGTGATGACCGTGGCGGAAACGGTGACCGCCACGAGCATCAGACCTAGCGCCGCATTGGCTGCGTAGTTCAAGCCCAGACTGCTGGCCATGCCCTCACCCATCCCCAGTACGGTAAAACGGTGCGCATAAAGGTAGGTGAGCACGACGATCGGCAGGATCAGATAGATGATCTCGTAATTGCCCTGCACGATTTTGGAGAAGTCACCGAGCATCCAGCCCTGCATGCTCTGCAAGATGTTCTGACGGTAGGCGTAGAACTCGGCGACGGCGCTCAATACGCTGCCATACATCAGACCTATGACCGGAACCATCACAGTGTTCTTGAACTTGATACGGCGGATGATCGCGACATAGATCAGGCTCGCGGCAAAACAGAACGCCAGGGCAAACAGCATCCTGCCGGCAGCACCAGCGGCGGGGGCCACCGTCAGTGAAATCAGAATGCCCAGCTTTGCAGAATCCAGTCCACCGGACGTGGCGGGCTCGACGAACCGGTTACGCACAATCTGCTGCAGGATCACGCCGCAGACGGCCAGCCCTACCCCGGTGAGTATCAGGGCCGCGAGACGCGGAAGGCGGCTGGCAGTCAGTGTCAGCCAGGCATCATCGGAAAATGTGAAAAGTGCTGTCCAGGAGACCTGCTTGACTCCCACCATCAGCGAAAGGCAACAGAACACAACAAACAGGATCAGTAAGGCTGCACGACTCAAGAATCGTCCTCACTGCCAAACGCCCCGGCAATGCGCCAGCCCTTTGCAGCCCGGCGCTGGGCGAGAAAGTGCGCGTAGAGCCCTGGCTTGGCACTCAATTGCGCGTGGGAACCTTGCTCGCTGAGCTGGCCGTTATCGAGCACCAGAATCTGGTCGGCCATGGCCACCGTCGAGAGCTGGTGCGCGATGACGATCAGCGTACGAGTACCACGCAAGCGTGCCAGTGCCTCAGCGATAGCGGCCTGGTTCTCGGCGTCGAGCGCGGCAGTAGCCTCATCGACCAACAGAATCGGTGCATCCTTGATCAGCGCACGGGCGATGGAAATCCGCTGACGCTCGCCACCAGACAGTCGGGCGCCGCCCTCGCCCACTGGTGTATCCAGGCCTTGAGGCAGTCGTTCGACGATCTCCACGACGCCGGCTTTTCTTGCCGCTTCCATCACCTGGGCATCACTGGCATCGGGTTTGCCGATGCGGATGTTATCGGCGATGCTGCCCTGGAACAGGTAAGCATCCTGGAATATCTGACTGATCTGGCCGGCCAGTTGCTCGCCGGACATCTGGCGCACATCCACACCGCCCACGATCACACAGCCTTGAGTCACGTCGAAGAAACGCGCGATCAGCCTCACCAGCGTGGTCTTGCCCGAGCCGGAAGCGCCGACCAGAGCGGTCATGCTGCCCGGCTCGATACGCAGGCTGACATCCCGTAATACATCAGCCTGGTCCTCGGCATAACGAAAGCTCACGTTGCGCAGTTCGACGGACCCATCGACGGGTGCCTGTGGCGTCTGCGGTTCAGGCAGCGGCTTGACCGCAAAGATCTCACGCACGGCTCCCAACTGGCCACGCGCGCCACGCAACACCTCGCTGTAGCCAGCCACTTCCAGCAACGGATCGATAAAGCGGCTGACCAGCAGCAGTGAAACAATGACCGCGATGACCGTTCCCGCCTCCAGGCTTGCGCCCAACAGCTCACCCAGCCATAGCGTGGCGGCCACCAGCAAGGCTGCGAAGCTCGCCTGTACAGCCCAGGCATTGAACACCACCGACATCGCCGAGACGTGAATCAACCGTCTCGCGGAGTGCTGCTGGCGCCCGATGGCCTGTTCAAGAAACTGAGTACCACCGTCCTCGCCATTGAACGCCCGCAGCACCGATTGCGCCTGGGCGAACTCGACCATGCGCTGGCTGGTGTGGGCCGCGTTGTGCTGGAAGTCCTGGTCTGCACGCTGCCCCAAGCGAGCGGTCAACACAAAGACACCCAACAGGATCGGCAGCGTCACCAGCGCGATCAGGCCCATCTGCCAGTGCAAGGCGAACAGTGCAATGAGGATCACTACCGGCGTGACCACGCCTGTCATCAGCGGCGTGAAAACGTGAGCGGGAAGCTGCGCCATTTCCATCATGCCCTGGGACGCGACATGGCTTAGCCGCGCGGTGTTTTGTGCGGTGAACCACCCCACCGGCAAACGCGCCACATGGTCGCCGAGCCGATGGCGGCCCCGCTGGAGAACGGCGATGCCTACACGGATACCGGCTTTCTCCACAGTGCGTCGTAGCGCCCAGCAAATCACCACGCCGATCACCAGCGCGACCAACCATTGCCCCGCTGCGCGTGTTTCACCGCCCAGCAGGCTGGTGAGTATCGGCACCAAGGTGACAATCGTCAGCCCGCAGAGCAGGCCGTAGACCAGAGTCATATAGAGATAGCGCCGCAGCACCGGGGCATCTTCACCCAACAGTTGAATAAAGGTTCTCAGCATGCCGATACCGCCTGTTCCTTGGCCTGTTCGTAGCCGCCCAGTGCCCACAGTCGGGCGTAGCGGCCTTTGCGGGCGAGCAGCTCGTGGTGACGTCCCTGCTCACAAATCGTACCGTTGTCGATCAGAATGATCTGGTCGGCGTGCTTCACCGTATCGAGCCGGTGAGCGATCACCATCAAGGTGCGGCCCTGGGCGAATCGCGACAGCGCTTGCTGGAGCTTCACCTCGTTCTCGGCATCGGCTGCCGCCGTGGCTTCATCAAGCACCAGCACCGGTGGGTCCAGCAACACGGCGCGGGCAATACTCACGCGCTGTAACTCGCCGCCGGAGAGCTGCACATCCTCACCGATCACCGAGTCATAACCCCGTGGCAAGGCGAGGATGCGCTCGTGAATATTCGCGGTGCGCGCTGCGTCTTCGATTTCCTGCTGGCTGGCCGATGGCCTGCCCAAGGCAATGTTGTCGCGCAGGCTGGCATGGATAAGACGCACTTCCTGCAACACAAAACCGATGCGCCGGTACAACTGCGCGCTTTCGATCTGCCTGATGTCGACGCCGCCCAGGGTAATGCGCCCTTCAGTCGGATCGAAGAAGCGCAGCAGCAGGCGCGCCAATGTCGACTTGCCGGAGCCGGAAGCACCGACAATCGCCGTCACGGTGCCGGGCTTGAGGGTGAAGCCAATGTCCTTGAGCACCGGGTTCTGGCCGTCGTAGCTATAGCCGAGTTGCTCGACGCGAATTTCGGCATTTTCGGGCAACTGCTGTGATTCGCCCGCCAGGGTTTCCAGTACCGGCGTTTCCAGTAGCGTATGCACACGCTGGGCAGCGGCGGTAGCATTGTTCAGGTCGTGGGTGATGTAGCTCAACAGCAGCAGTGGCGCACAGATGCCCGGCGCCACCAAGGCGAAGGGCAAGACCTCGACCGGGGTGATCCAGCCCAGGCTCACCAGCAAAGTGCCAAAGGCCAGCACCACCCCGAGTACCGCAACCGGGGTAATCATTGCATGGGCATTGGCCATCGCGCTGACCAGCGGCCGTGTGAAGTCGGTGAACGCCTCGGCGAAGGCATCCACCGCCTCACGGTAGCTGCCATGGGCCTTGCCCTCGACACCGAAGGCCTTGACCACGGGAATGCCGTTGACGAACTCAACCACTGCGTTGTTGATACGTGCCATACCGGCGCCGAACGATTGCATGTTCGCCCCACTGGCCTTGGTCGCCCTGGAGAAAAACAGGAAAAACAGCGGGAATGGCAGCAGGGAGACAATCGCCATGCGCCAGTCCATGGCAAACAGGTACAGGATGGCGATGAGGATCGCACCAACGGTACGGCCCAGCGTGGTAAAGAAATGCGCAGTCAGGCTGTGCAGCGTACCGATGTCATCCTGCATTGCCTGTTTGACTTCACCCGAAGCCCGACTGGTAAACCAACCCAGCGGCACCTTGGCCAGTCGACGAGTAATCGCCAAACGCAAATGGCCGGTGATGTGATTGTCGGCCAGGTGCGCGACCATCTCGCCCATCGAAATCAACGTCATGCCGAGGAACAGGCACACCAGGCTGACGCTGACAACCCGCCAGACCTGATTCTGCATCTGGACCCAGCCGGTAGCGACCTCGGCCTGCCCCATCGAGAACTGGGCGATATGGGCGATGCCGGCCAGTGGCACCATCGTCAGGATGGTCCCGATGGCGGCCAGTACCGCGGCGACAATCAGCCGGCCGCGTACGGGTCTCAGTATCCGAGATACCGAGCCGGCGGCGGGTTTGTCTTTAACACTCATGAGCTCTCCTGAATAACCACTGCCGGCAGCCTGAAGGCATGCCTGACTTCCTTTGTGTTCGAGCGTTTTGCGCGTTGCGTACCTTGTATTCCGAACGGCGACGCAAAATCCTCAATCGAAATACCGATTAATCCGTTTGCCGCGGTGAACCGAACGACCGATCACAGGCCCGCCCCCGACGCGAATGGGTGACAGGCCCGAAGGCCCGCAGCGATGTATTTCTCGACGGAGGACACCGACACCTTCAACTCGGCCGCGATATCCCGGTGACCCATGCCATGCAACTTGCACAGCAGCAACGCTTCGCGGGCCTTGAGTGGCTTGTTATGCAAGGCAACATCGATCTGAGACAGGGCCTCAGATGCCAGTGCGCGAACCTCTTCTGATGGCACCAGAGGCTCGGCTTGCTGCATCAGCCCTTCCAGATGGCTGGCCTCAAGATGCCGGCGGCGATACAGATCTATCACCATTCCTTTGGCGATTTGAGTCAGATAACTGCGCGAGTTCTCGGTCGAGGGAACCTGGCCCTTCCTGATGAGGTTGAGATAGACATCATGGGCAAGATCCGCGGCATCCACCGAATTGCCCAGCTTGCGACGCAACAAACTGCACAACCAGCGGTGATGGTCGACATACAGCTTTTCAAATTGCTCCTTGGACGCGAACGCTCCGTTGTCCACAACACCTCTCCTGAGACGATGGTCTTCGCGATCAGATTTTGACTAATGCGAATAGGTATGATTATTATTTAGCATCATACGGTGTTCATGGAGCCCCTGCAATGCGACCTCATTGCAACTCCTTTGACGCCCGGGATCCTGGGCGTTACACCAGACCGAGGATCGGTCTGTCGGCACTCGGTGCCACCTCTACTTCTTACTGTTCAGTTTGATAAGGCGGGAAATTTCCATGATGGAACTCAGTCCAGATTCGTTACCGAAGCTATCTGTCAACGGTTACGAGGAGCATATCTGGCTCTTGCAGCAGCAATACCCCGAACGCATCCTCAAACACCTCTGCGCCTGGCGGCTCGACGCTGATGTCGATCTTTCAAGGCTCGAGTTGGCGATCAAGGCCGTCATCGAAACACTGCCCGATCTGAATGCACGCTATCAATTCAACGACGACGGTGAAGTGGACAAAGTCCACGCCAGTGACTGGAAGTCCTGCGTCGAACTCATTCGTTCACACTCCGACGCCGAAGCCACCGAGCAATTGCTCTCGCGGCAAGCGGCATCGTGGGACGCGCAAAGCCAGCCGCCGTTCAAGGCGCTGATGATTCAAACCAGGCAGAACGTTATCCTGGCGTTCGTGATCCATCAGATCCTCGACCAGACCTGCCAGGAGATCGACCTGTATCGCGGGGTCCTGAACGCCTATGTCGGTCACTCGACCAGCGACACCCCCTGGTTGCGCCGTCAGGCAGATGGCAAGGTTGCAGCGCCAGCAGCCAGTGCACCCAGCGCCCGGCCAGTGGCCAACAGCAGTGAAGTGGCGACGATTATCCTTGGCGAATTCCGTGGTGCCCTGACCGAGCCCGACATGCAACTTACGGATGACTTCTTTGACTTCGGCGGCCACTCCCTGTTGGCCACCCGCATCATTGGCAAGCTATTGAGCAACCACGGCATTGAAGTCCAGTTCAATGACTTTTTCAGCGCCCCTACGGCCGAGGCCTTGGCATCGCGGGCCCACGTCATCGTGCAAAACAACCCGGCAGCGTCTGCGGCAGACTTGCCGCAAGACGTCCAGCGGGCGCCTTTCGCGCTGGCCCAGGCCTCCCTCGGGCGGGCCTATGTCGCTTATGAGTTCGGGACGATTTTCAACCTGCCCTTTGCCTTGGATTTCCTCGATAACGTGGATGAAGCGCTGTTCGAGCAAGCCTTCTGCGACCTGCTCATACGCCATGCCAGCCTGCGCGCTACCTTCCACTTCCAGGACGATGAGGCGTACCAGCAAATCGTGCCGATCGCACAACTGTCCCACTACAAATGGTTCTGGCCTAGCCATGAGAGCCAAGGCGCAACGCTGGAAAGCGAAGCCTCTTATCAGTTCGACCTGGCCCGCGAACTGCCCCTCAGGGTTCGCTTCATTTACGACTCGCAGCGCAAGCGCCAAACCCTGTCTTTGCTGATCCATCACATGGCCATTGATGAATGGTCGCTCAACGTCATGATGGAAGAACTGGCCCAGGCCTACCTCGCCCGTGCCGCCGACAAAGCGCCGACCTGGGAAGCGCCTGCACGCTCATTCCACGAATTCGCCGTGCAAGAACAGAGTACCGGCGTCAATCAGCAGCATCTCGACTATTGGACGAGCATGTTGCGTGATGCAACCCGCCACTTGACGCTGCCCTCCCCTGACCATCAGGCGAGCGCGCCTGCCAATGCCGTTTCGACGAAGGCTCAATGGTTCGAAATCAAACCCGACCAGGGCCTCACCGATAACCTGTATGCCTTCGCCAGACAGAACAACTCGTCGCTGTTCGGCGTGGTCTATACGGCCATTGCGCTATCCCTGCATAAACTGGGTGGCTTGCAAGATCTGGTGATCGGCACATCGGCTTCCGGGCGAACCGACCCCGGGTTTTACGAGACGGTCGGTTACTTCACCACCATGGTGGCGCACCGGGTGCAGTTCGATCCTCAGCAGACAGTGGGCACGCTGATCGAAAACGTCACCCACCTGATCAATGACTCCATGGCCTATGCCGATGTGCCGATGGAGTTGATTCAACAGGCCTTGGGCATGACGGCTGCGGACGGCCTGCTGTTCGACGTCTATATCCAGATTCACGCCAACAACGCCTTGAACGGCACCCTGAGCACGCCAGACTCAGAAACGATCCGCTACCGACAGATTGATCCGGACAAGAACCAGTCGATGTTCGGTATTCAGTTCGAGATCATGGAAAACCTGATCGACGGCAAACGCTCACTGCGCCTGGTGATCACCTACCGTTCGGATCGTTACAGCGCCGAACAGATGGCACGCCTCAGCGCCATGATCGATCACGTGTTCGCACTCTTCACAACGCCCGATGCAGCCGGCATCGCCCTGGATCATATCCGCGCATAACCCTCAACCAGGGTCTTGGTAACACCAAAGGTGTTAACAAGACCCTGCACATCAAGCTCTACGCCTCATGCATCCCGTAGCGCTGGAACGATGAGCGCTTGGGCAAGCGGTAGTGCGTTCGACCGAGTAACTGGTTGGCAATCGTCGCATTGCGAATGGCAGCTATCCCGAGATCCGGCGAACCAACACCATGCTGAAAGATCTCCGCGTTCTGCACGAATATACGGCCCGTGCCTTCGTCGCAGCGGCGCGCCGTAAAATCTTCCTGAACGATACAGTCACCATATTCATCGGTTTCAAGCACAGCGCCCTTGAGCCGTTCAAACCACTGCGGCCAAGCGTGCCCGTATCCCGTCGCCGCAACAATGGCATCTGCCTCGAGGGTACTGGTCTGATCCAGTTCACGGTGCCGGTAGGCAATTCGCAGCGTGCCGTCAACATCCTCCACGGTCTCGACCTCGCAGTTGGAAAGCAACGTCAGACCTGTATCAGCGCCGCCAATCGAGCGTTCGTAGATCAGGTCGTAGATGTCGGCAATGGTCGAAAAACTGATGCCCTTGTACAGCAACCCCTGCCCCGCAACGATGTCTCGGCGACGCTCCCGTGGAATACTGTGGAAGTACTCCATATAGGATGGCGTAAAGCACTCCTGCCCAAGTTTTGAATACTCCATGGGATGGAAGCCCGGCGAACGCGTGATCCAGCGAATCGAAGCACCGACCGCGATCCGCTCCGGGGTCAACTCGTTGAACAATGCCAGCACGCACTCCGCCGCACTCTGCCCGGAGCCAATGACCGTGACCCGCCGGCACTGCGCCAACTGCTCCCGCCTTTTACCGAACTCCGCCGAATGCATGACCGGCGCCGTGCTCTTGAGCTGGGCCCACTTCGGCAACAGCGGCACGGTGCCGACACCAATCGCCAGGTCCCGGCTGTAGTAACGGCGTTTGAAGCCGGACACGGACTGGCTTTCAATCAGGAATCGGTCAACGCTCGCGTCATAGCTCACATCACAGATGTCTTCGCCGAAGTGGCAGGCGGGCAACTGCTGCGACGCCCATCGGCAGTAATGGTCGTACTCGCGCCGCGGCACCTGAAAGTTCTCGTAGTAATAGAACGGGTACAGGCGATCGTGCTGATGCAGGTAGTTCAGATAACTCAGTTGATGCGTGGGGTCCGCCATCGTCACCAGGTCCGCCAGGAAGGGAACCTGAAGCGTCGTGCCTGGCAAGAGAAGCCCTTCATGCCAGCGAAATTCCGCTTTGCGATCGAGGAAAATACCCGTCACGCCCGGGTGTTTAGACAGTAATGCAGCCAACCCGAGGTTAAAGGGCCCAATGCCAACACCGGCAATATCTACAGTGGGTATATCCGTCATCCGATCCATCTCCCTAAGGACTGCTGTTTGGGTAGAAGGGAGCACGCTCTGTGGTGCCCCACTCCATTCATTTCAATATTATTCAGAGGCGCTCACGAACCTTCAGCCACGAGCAGCCGTTCGACGTCTTGTGCATTGCGGCAACGCAGCAATTGCCCGGGTGAAAGCACCACCGAAAAGTCTTCCTGGAACCGCGCCGAAATGGCTTTCAAATGCTGGGGACGCAACCCCAGGCTGATGAAATCCACCGCGTCATTGACCCCGTCTTCCAACGGGCGACCCAGTACACTCAAGTAGATGTCCAGCACCTTGTTTCTCTTGGTCGGCACGATCCTGGGGGCAGGCTCGGCCACTTCATTCGCCGGCGCAGTGAGCAGGCTGCGGGCACACTGGCGATCAGGCTTGCCGTTTTGCGACAGCGGCAACTCATCCACTCTCAAGAACCGCGTGGGTACATGGGAATGCGGCAGATGTTGGCGGGCATAGTTGCGCAACTCGGTTGCCGTCAGCTCTGCGGCACCCTGCTGGCCGACATACAGCGCACCGATGCAAACCTCACCTCGACGCTGCTCGCCATAATCCACGACCAGCACGTGCCTGACCGATGGGTGATTGATCAGTTCGATCTCGATATCCGGGAGCGACACCCGTACACCGCGAACTTTCACATAGCCATTGACCCGACTGTCGAAGATCAAGGTGCCATCGCGACGGTAGCGACCACAGTCACCGGTGCGGAAAGCACGGACGGCCTGGCCATGTTCATCGCTGACGGTCACGAACTCGCTCTGTGTCAGCTCGCCGTTTTCCAGGTATCCCAGTGCGAGATTGACACCAGCCGTGTGAATTCGGCCGACAACGCCCGCCGGGCAATGCTCACCCTGTGAATCAAGGGTGAAGTAACGGTTACCGGGCAAGGGCCTTCCGTAGGGGATCAGCGCTCGGTCATCGGCTGTGATTTCGTGCCAGATACTCCAGATGGTTGTCTCCGTCGGCCCCCCAAGGGAGATCAACCGAGAAACCGGCAGCAGCGCGCGCAGCTCGGCAATGACGGCGGGCTTAATGTAGTCACCGCCCTGCGCAATCAGGCGCAGGCTCTTCAAGTCATGAGTGGCGCGGCAAGAAAGGAGCATCTCCAGGATGGCGGGCACCGAACACCACAACGTCACCTGATGCCGGGCAATCAACTGATTCCAGCGCACCGCATCCTTTTCCTCGCCCTGGCCAGGAAGTACCAGCGTCGCCCCCGCTGTCAGGCAGCCCAGCACGTCGAAAACCGACATGTCATGGTGAAGCGGGGTTACGGACATGAACACATCGCGTTCGGTCACTGCCCAGCGCTCAAGGGTGCTGCCAATGACATTGGCTGTGGCTCGGTTGCTCAGCACCACACATTTTGGCTTTCCGGTGGTGCCCGAGGTATAGAGGTAATAGGCCGGCGCTTCGCTTGACGACAGGTCATCCATCACCGGTGGAACCTGGGCTTGCGCTGCCAGCAGCTCATTGGGTGTCGCGTAAGGATGCTCGACAGGCTCACCCTGGGTGATCACCACCAGATCAGGTCGACAGTTTTCCAGCAGGAAAAGCCGTCGTTCCTCAGGCGCTGAAGCATCGATGGGGACCCAGATCAAGCCCGTCAGTGCACAGGCCAACGTCACCATCGTGTGCTCCGGGCTGCGGGGCAGGCATATGGCAACCACATTGCGCCGAGAAACCCCGCGCGCTTTCAACGCCGCGATCACCCGGCATACGCCGTCGCCAAGTTCGGCATAGCTGATGTGCCGGTCGCCGCTGATGAGGGCGGTTCTGGCGTTGGTACGATCAAAGATATTGCTCGCGATCCGCCCGAGAAACGTTGCGTGGCACGCATCAGTAACCGGGCTATTCAGCCGGTAGTGGCGCCTGTCGATAATCGCCGGGGCATCAATGGCAAAAACACCGTTTGCCGTGATCTGACTGATCGCCCTTTCGAAGGCACTCAAGATATCGCTGACCACAGCCGGATCAAGTACTTCGCGTGCATAGTCAATGTCGAACACCAAGGCACCCTCGGCGTTGGCCGAGAAGCGAATATCCATCGCCACCTGTGGTGTCTGGGTCAGTCCGCCACACAGGCTCATGGGACTGTCCGTCGGCGAGACCGGCCAGGAGAAACCGTTGGTGATCACCACGGGCAGGACGGGGCCTGGACCGCGGGATTCGAACAGCAACCGGGCAAGATCAACCCCTGAAAAGGCCAGATGCTGCAAACCTTCCAGCACATCTACTTGCAGCTTGGTAGCCCGCTGCGCGAAACCGTCTGGATCGGAGTTCCAATTGACCGCGATAAAGCTTGAGCGATTGGCAAAGGCACCACCCGTTTGCGGAGCAACAGGCACCGCGACGCACAATCCCCCTTCATCGACCCAGTGGGAAAGCACTTCCAGCACCAGCGCCATCAGGGTGGAGTTCTTGAACAGCCGTTGCCGCGCTCCCAGTTTGCAGAACGCGCTGAACGCCGCTTTGGGCACCAACAGACTCTGTCGCTCATAGCGAGAAGCGCCCACCTGGTCCAGCGGAGTGATCCACGGCAAACGTGGAGCACCGCTCACGGAGGCGAGTTTGGCTTTCCAATAAGCGGCATCCGCCTTGCGTTGGCAGGCGAGGTCCTCTGGCTCGGAGGTAACCTCTGTGAACGGTTCCTCGCCGACGACACCGTCGAACAGTTCAACCATGAGGGTTGCGATCGATCGCCCATCGAGGATCAATGCATCAAGGCGCACAAAAACGCTCAGATGACCTTCCGGAAGCCGGAAGACCGTGACATTCCAGGGCGAGCGATCCAGTTCGAACAGCGCATGCGCATAAGCCTCACGACGCTCCTCAACGTAGCCAAGCGCATCTTCTGGCGACAGAGCAGTGAGGTCGATTTCCTGCAGGTTTATCTGCACCTCATCACTGACAAACTGCACGAGTTTTTGCGCATCGATCCGTGTTCTCAGGCTTTCGTGGCGCTGAACCATCCCGGCCAAACGGCTTTGCAGCAGAGCAGGATCCAAAGAACCGCGGTACTCGCGAAACTCCTGCATGGCCACGCCGCCCAGCGGCATCTGCGCGCTACGCCCAAGCAGATAGGCCTGCTGAAGAGCGGTCAACGGCAGCGTGCGCCGAGAAAACGGTTGATCCAGAACAGCAGAGCAGAAAGACACCTCACGCACGACCGCCACGAAGCGATCGAACAGATCCGACACCCAGGCTTCCGGCAGAGCATCAAGACGAATGTCCCAATTGATCAATATGCCGCCATCGGCGCAGGCAATCTGCGCGTCGAGTGCAACCTGGGGTCCTTGGGAGATCACCCAGTTCATCGGCCCGAAGACACGCCGGACGCGCTCCGAGAGAAGATCGCCGCCCGGCATGTCCAGCGCTGCGGTAAACACCACCGGCGCCAGTTGCGGCGAACCATGATGGCGAGAAAGATCGCGCATCAGATTCACTCCGGGATAGGCGCAATGTTCGAGCAAATCGACCATCTTTTTCGCCATCTGCGTGCAAAGGGCTGCGGGGCTCCGGGCCGACTCGATATCCACATCGAGAATCAGCACGTTGGCAAAATCGCCGACTACCCGCTCGACTTCATCCACCAGTGGCGGACGCCAGAACGTGGGCACGTTGAGGCGAAATTTCCGGTCCCCTGTCTGCGCCCCGAGTACAGCCGCGAAAAGCCCCATCATCAAGGTCGACAGGGTCATTCTTCGCTCACGGGCCAGACGCTGTAACGCCTGACGCTCATCGGGGCCAAGCCATGTGCTCAATCGATGGCTCCGGGCTTGATCAGGCTGAACCTCGAGAAACGGCAATGTGGGCGCAGGAGCGACTTCAGCCAGGCGCTCACGCCACCAAATGCGGTCTCGTTCTCGGGCGACTTTGAGCGAGGTATCGGTACGCGCCTTGTCGTACCAATCGAAGAAAGAAGGCGTGTGTGGAACCGGTCCGTCGGGGTCATCATAAAACCGTGCGAGGTCTTCGATTAACGTGCGGAAACTCGACGGGTCGATGGCGATCATGTCCGTATCGACGTGCAAGCGGCACTTATCGTCCGCCAGCAGGCTGACCGAGAAACGGGCGCCAGGGCAATGGCTGAGATCAAGCTGCTGATGAGTCCATTCCTCACGCTTGCAGAGCAGATGCCGTGCCACTTCCTGCTCGGTCATCAAGCGTAGATCTTCGACCTCCAACTGCGGTGACTGGTCCATCGAAGCAATGGATTGCAGCCCTTCTGCATTCAGCCGAACCCGCAGCATGGGATGCAGCAGGCATACCCGCTCAAGTGCCTTGCGAAGCCGCTCCAGGTCGATGGAACGACCATCAAACTCGGCATAAAGATGAGCCGAAACTCTCCCTAAAGACGCATGAGCAGCGCGCCCGATCCAACAGGCGGCTTGCATTGAAGTTAACTCTCTCATGGCTCACTCATGTGGTTGACAAATCTTAATGATTTACGTTCTTATTAAAAACGAAAATGATTATATTTCAAGATTTAATTTTTTGACCCATAGGCCACGGAGGCTTCCCCCAAATGAGAACGGGCACCCTGAGAGCGAATGACACGGATGAGGTGCAAGCCATTGATGGAAAAGAGAGTTTTTCATTCACCTCCGGCGATCGAGAACTAACAGTCGCCGGGATGCTTCAGCGAATCGAAACACCTGCCATCGGCGGCGATGACGCCAATAGCCTGTTTCAGAAAACCGTTGTGCAAGCCCTCGACCGGGCGCGCAAGGCCGGCCAGAGCAACCCGATAATCGTCGGTGCCATCCCCTTCGATCCTGCTGAAGCCTCTTGCCTCTACATCCCCGAACAGGCCGAGTGGCGAGCACGAAGCGCCACCGTGCAGACAGGCGTCGCAACATTGCCTGAACTGATCGAGCAAAAAAACATACCGGACGAGCAAGGTTTCAAACGCGCGGTAGAGCACGCCATCGTCAACTTCCGCCACAGTGACGTGCGCAAAGCCGTGCTCTCGGTGCAGCGCGAGTTGGTGTTTGCGCAGGATGTGGATGTGGGCGCCATGCAGAACAATCTGCGGGCCCAGAATCAAAGCGGCTATCACTTCCGTGTACCCATGCCGGACGGCGCTACGCTGATCGGCGTCAGCCCCGAGCTACTCGTCCACAAGGACGGTCTGAACTTCGTTTCCAACCCGCTGGCAGGTTCGGCCAAACGCATGGCTGATCCACAAGCGGACCGGCGCAACGCAGAGTGGCTATCAGCGTCGATAAAGGATCACTACGAGCACCGTCTCGTGACCGAGGACATCACCAGTCAACTTGGGGAGCTGTGCACACAGCTGAATGTACCCCAGCGCCCTACTCTCATCAGCACGCCCGCACTTTGGCATCTCTCCACGCGCATCGAAGGCACATTGGCGGACCCGACCGTCTCGGCCTTGCAGCTTGCCTGCCGCCTGCATCCAACCCCTGCCGTCTGTGGGTTTCCCACCGAACGCGCACGGCACCTGATCCGTTTCGTCGAACCCTTCGAGCGCGGCCTGTTCACCGGCATGGTTGGCTGGTGCGACGCCCAAGGCAATGGCGAGTGGGTGGTGACCATCCGCTGCGGCACCGTCAAGCGCAACAGGGTCCGCCTGTTCGCCGGTGCTGGCATCGTCGAAGCCTCGAGCCCCGATTCCGAATGGACAGAAGTCCAGACCAAACTCGGCACCATGCTGCGCGCATGCGGTTTGGCCCACTAATACGAACTTTTTCAGTAGTGACAATCATGACTTTAAAATTCAATCACTGGCCCCTCGACAGAGCACAGAGCTATCGGGAAAAAGGCTACTGGATCGACAAACCACTCACACAAATTCTCCAGGCACGCAGCCAGTCGCAACCTCACGCATCGGCGATTATTTGCGGTGATCGTCGTTTCAGCTATGCCGAGCTGGAGCAGCTGTCGTCCAACCTGGCTTCGCGCCTGGCGGCCAGCGGGCTTGGCAAAGGCGACACCGCTTTGGTGCAATTGCCCAATATTGCGGAGTTTTACATTGTCTTGTTCGCGCTGCTCAAGGCCGGGATTGCGCCCCTCAACGCGCTCTACAGCCATCGAAAACTGGAACTCAAGAGCTACGCCAAGCAAATCACGCCAAGGCTGCTGATCGCCTCTCGTGAGCATGAAGTCTTTCGCGACGACAGCTACATCGCAGACCTCAAGGAAGTGGGTTCCAGCCCTGAAATCACCCTGCTGCTGGGCGAACCGCGTCACGAAAACGACCTTGCCGCCTGGATCAAAACCCCAAGTGAGAGCCACGTGGACTTCTCCCCCAGCGAACCGGGTGAAGTGGCGCTATTCCAATTGTCGGGCGGCAGCACAGGCACCCCCAAACTCATCCCGCGCACCCATAACGACTATCACTACAACGCTCGGGCGAGTGCGCAAGTATGCGAGCTCACACCACAAACGCGCTTTCTGTGCGCCCTGCCTGCGGCGCACAACTTCTTGCTCAGCTCGCCCGGTGCCTTGGGTGTCCTGTATGCCGGCGGCACTATCGTCATGGCTCCCAGCCCGGAACCGTTGACTTGCTTTTCGATCATTGCGCGCCATGAAGTGAATACCGTGGCCCTGGTTCCAAGTGCGGTCGCCTTGTGGTTGCAGGCCGCACCGGAGCACAAAGAGCAACTGCAATCGTTGGAATTCCTCCAGGTCGGCGGCGCCTGCTTCGCCGACTCGCTGGCACGCCAGGTTCCCGGAGTGCTCGGCTGCAAGTTGCAGCAGGTGTTCGGCATGGCCGAGGGCCTGATCAACTACACCCGCCTGGACGACTCAAACGAACAGATCTTCACCACTCAAGGCCGTCCGATCAGCCCGGATGACGAAATCAAAATCGTCGACGAACAAGGCATTCCCGTCCCGCACGGCGAGCCTGGCATGCTCGCCACTCGCGGTCCTTACACGTTCTGCGGCTATTACCGAAGCCCCGAACAGAATGCCCAGGCGTTTGACAATGAGGGTTACTACTATTCCGGCGACCTCGTTCAGCTCACACCGACAGGCGATTTGCGGGTCGTCGGCAGGGTCAAGGATCAGATCAACCGCGGTGGCGAAAAAGTCGCCTCGGAGGAAATCGAAAACCTCATCGTCCTCCACCCGGACGTGACCCACGCCGGCCTGGTGGCCATGCCCGATGACAGACTAGGGGAAAAGAGCTGCGCCTTCGTCGTCTCCCGCAACCCCAATCTCAAACCACCCGCCTTGAGACGCCACTTGATGGAACTCGGCATCGCCGAATACAAACTGCCCGATCGCATCCGGCTCATCGAGACCATGCCGCTGACGGCCGTGGGCAAGATCGACAAAAAGCAACTACGCCAGCTCCTGGCGGCGGAAACCACCCGTGCCTGGTTACAAACCCGCGTACTGCAACTTGTCGAGGACTGTGAAGACCTGGACCCAGAGGAAAACCTGATTTTCTACGGCCTCGATTCCTTGCAGGTGATGAAGCTCGCTGCGGAGCTCAAAGAACGCGGCATCGCTGTCAGCTTCGAAGAGCTGGCGGCCTCGCCCACGCTCGCCAGTTGGTGGTCGCTGGTAGACACGAAGCAAAAAGCCGCCTGACCGGGCGGCCTCTAAAAGGAGTTGGAAATGACTTTATCCACTGCCGACCAAAGCAGGCTTGAGCGCTTCTGGCAGCACTGCGTGACGAATCAGTACTTCAATATCGGGTACCCCGAATCAGCGGACTTCGATTACTCCCAGTTGCATCGTTTCCTGCGTTTTTCGATCAACAACTGCGGGGATTGGAACGAGTACAGCAACTACCTGTTGAACTCATTCGACTTTGAAAAGGACGTCATGACGTACTTCTCCGAGCTGTTCAACATCGCGCTCGAAGACAGCTGGGGCTACGTCACCAACGGGGGGACCGAAGGCAACATGTTTGGCTGCTACCTGGGTCGCGAACTGTTCCCGGACGGCACCCTGTACTACTCCAAAGACACCCATTACTCCGTGGCGAAGATCGTCAAGTTGCTACGGATCAAATGTCGTGCAGTCGAGTCATTGGCCAATGGCGAAATCGACTACGACGACCTGATGGCAAAAATAATCGCCGACCAGGAACGCCACCCCATCATCTTCGCCAACATCGGCACCACCCTGCGTGGAGCGGTCGACAATATCGCCACCATTCAACAGCGTCTGCAGCAGGCGGGCATTGCCCGTCATGACTACTACCTGCACGCAGACGCAGCGCTGAGCGGGATGATCCTGCCCTTCGTCGATCATCCACAGCCCTTCTCGTTCGCCGATGGCATCGACTCGATCTGTGTCTCCGGCCACAAGATGATCGGCTCGCCCATTCCTTGCGGGATCGTCGTGGCCAAACGCAAGAACGTCGCGCGCATCTCGGTGGAAGTGGACTACATCCTGGCCCATGACAAGACCATCAGCGGCTCGCGCAATGGCCATACACCGTTGATGATGTGGGCGGCACTACGTAGCCACTCGTTCGCTGACTGGCGCCAGCGTATCCACCACAGCCTGGAAAAAGCACAGTATGCGGTGGATCGATTCCAGGTTGCGGGCATTGATGCCTGGCGCAACGAGAACTCCATCACCGTAGTGTTCCCTTGTCCGTCGCAGAGGATTGCGAAGAAATATTGCCTGGCGACGTCTGGCGATACAGCGCACTTGATAACGACACCCCATCATCACGACAACCTGATGATCGACGCATTGATCGATGAGGTCATTACCGAGCTTGAGACGGATGCCTGGCGATTTGGGGGGGCGCATGTCAAACAAGGGGGCAATGAGCGACGACCTTCAAACTCCGTCAGGGAGACGTGTCCCCGATTCGACGTCATCTGAAATTGGCTACTTCCATCACAAATCGAGACAAGCACTATGTCGCCACTTAAAACGCCTGAAGCCTGCGAAAACCTCAATGATATTCGGGCAGGCATCGATTTTTTTGATCGCCATATCCTTGAGTCCTTGAAACAACGCCTGGGTTATGTGAAAGCCGCTGTGCAATTCAAAGCCAATGAGCAGGCTATCCCCGCTCCTGAGCGGGTCGCGGCGATGCTCGAAGACCGCCGCGAGTGGGCAGTCGCCGCCGGTTTCGAAGTGGCCTTCGTCGAGAAGCTCTATGAGCACATTATCCATTGGAATATCCAACAGCAGATTCTGCACTGGCAGGTAACTTATCCCGACCGAAATCAGGCATAAGCCCACTTGTGAGCGTATGACCAGGGATACTGTGTAGACGTTTCTGAGTTTGTGGTTTTGAAAGGGCGCCAGAGAGGGGCGCCCTGCACTTTCAATCGGTTTATCGTCCGAGTGAATGGCCAGGCGTACAGAGTTCAATCATGGCTATTGCCAATCACCGGTCGCCACAATCGATACTCCTGAGCAGCAGGCTCAAGCCGTCTGAAAAACGGGTTGGAGCGGCCAAGGAAAAACGCTCAAGCAGTCGACTGTTGTCGGCTCGTGAATGCCTGATATCGCCGGAACGCGGCGTGTCGTAGTTCAACGCCAAAGGCCGGCCCAGAATATCGCTTAACGTTGCGGCCAGGTCGTTGATGCTGGTCGATCGGTTAAACCCGACATTGACCGGGTCGCTGCTCGTGCACGACTCGTCAAGCGCCTGTACCAACACCGTTACAAGATCCTCTACATAGACAAAGTCCCGTGTTTGTTCGCCATCACCATAAACAGTAATAGGGATGTTTTTGCGGGCTCTCTCGCTGAAAATACTGATGACCCCGGAGTAAGGCGACGAGGGGTCCTGACGCGGTCCGTAAATATTGAAGAACCGTAGAATGACCGGGTCCAGACCGTATTGGCGCCGATAGAAATCCAGGAAGTGCTCACTGGCCAGTTTGTCGGCGGCATAGGGTGTCAACGGGGCTTTAGGGCTGTCCTCGGTAATCGCCGTGCCTTCGCCATTGTTGCCATAGATCGCCGCACTGGATGCGAACACCACCCGTTTCACACCAGCCTCGCGCATGGCTTCGCAGATATTCAGCGTCCCGACGAAATTGCATTGGTGAGTGGCGACCGGGTCTTCGACCGAGGCCTGAACCGATGCAACCGCGGCCAGATGCACCACGGCCCTGCAATTTTTCAGAGCGCGCACCACGGTCGGTGCGTCTGCGACATCTCCCACCACCATGCTCAAATGCACACTATCCACCGGCAGGTTGGCCAATTTACCGGTTGAAAGATCGTCCAGCACCCTGACGCTATGCCCGTCTTCGAGCAGTGCGTCGACAAGGTGCGACCCAATGAACCCGGCTCCGCCCGTCACAAGAATTCGATCAGCAGACATGATTGATTCACTCCTGGGTGGTCGTGGTTCGATCCATTGCGATGAAGCCCTCGAATCGTTCGATGAGTTCACGGCTGCCACTGAACAGTTGTTGCCAATCGGTGGGAAAGCGAACATTCAACGGCAGTTGATCGATCCGCCAGCGCGGCGGCAGCGCTTCATCAAACCGGGCCGCGACCTGCAACCCCATTTCACTGGCGGCAAACGGCCCCCGTAATACCGTCGGCGTACGTCCGGCACTGTCTACAGCCTGGACCACATGGGCCGGTAACCAATCGCCGTTCGGCATGCGCACACGCAGGGGCTGACCGATAACGGCGTAGCTGATATTCAGCGGTTCCAGATAAATCCACAGCAGTGGTTCCTCCAATCGCTCCAGGCGCATCAGCAATGTGCCTGCACCGACGTTCTCGCCCGGATTGACCAGTACTTCGGCGATCCGACCACTCTGGGCCGCCTTGACGGACAAAGCGGCCAGGCGCGTCTTCAGCCATTGTTGTTCGGAGTTCTGTTGAATGATCTCCCGCTCAAAGCCGGATGGCGACTGGCGCGCCAATTGCTCTCGGCGCTCAAACGCCAACAGGTCTGACCGATACCCGTCGCGATCGGACTGCGCCGCCAGTACTTCCCCGCGTGTTGCGGCACCTTGTTCGACGAGGTTTTCCAGCGCCCGAACCCGTTGCTCCGCCCTGCCCACCCGGGTCTTGAGCAACTGACGCTCCTTCTCGCCCAGAGCAGATTGCCCGGGTGGCACAGCATTTACCGGCATGGCGGCCAGTTGCAGCAACCGGGCACGCCACTCGGGATTGTCCAGACTGATCAGCTGTTGGTCGGCCTGCACCTGCTCGCCAGCCGTCACAAATAACTGATCGACCCGGCCGGCCTCACGGGCGCGAACCTCCAGAATAGGCAGGCGCAATTGTGCCGGTGCGTCGATCATCAGCATGCCGTACACCAGTTTTCCACCCAGCCAGAGCAACGGACTGGCAACTAGCAGCAGGATCAGATACCAGCGCATGCGAAACGCCATGCGCTTGCCGGGCGCATACAACACACTCAGCCCGTGCTCCTGCGTGGGGTTCAGTTCTTTACGACTATCGAATCGAATTTTCATGAGCGGCTCACCGTTTTGGAAAGTCTCGCCAGTCTTGCCAGTCAATGCCGGCAATCCCATGAGGTTGCAACTGTTCGCGCCAGGCGCTCGCCTGGCGTTGCAACTGTTGCGTCGACGCCCCCGCCCAACTTTCCGTGGCGGGCAATTGCGATTCCGTGCTTTGCGCCAGGCGAAATTGCAGAACCGGCCAGCGTTTGGCGATCTGCTCTGCCAGTCGTGCGCTGCTTTGCGGGTTGCGGGTGTATATCATCAGGCTGACCTGACGCACGCCGACGTCAGGAAGTGCACACGGCACACAGGTCTGTCCCGGGGTTGCCTCAGAGAACCAGCGGTGATGACTGGAAATCTCGACCGGCCAGGGGCTCTCTTTTGACACCGCACGCAAGGTCTCGAGCCAGTTTTTCAGGCGCTGATCAGGCACTGGCATGCCCAATTGCTCGACCTCCAGGTCCAAATGAAGGCTTGCGAATGAAAGTCCCTTCAATGTCTTCAGCAGATCAATCAGTGACTGACGTTGCTGTGGCTCGATCCAGCCGGGGTCGCCGAGCAGAAGGCTCACTTGCAGCCCCTGGCGTGCCGCCTCCTGAAGCAGTTGCTCGATTCTCGGACGGGTGACGGCAAGATCGTTGAGTTGCGAGGCCTTGAGTCCGAGATAGATTTTATCCATACCGGCCTTGCGCAACGCCTGCAGCTGCGCCGAACGTCGGGCAGGATCGAGCAACGCCTCGCTGTCCCAGACGTAACTGGCCTGGGACCATTTGCCCGGCCCCGGTGATGGCAAGGTACGGCGTGGTTGCGCAGGATCGGCAAGACGGGACGCGGCCAGTGTGGTGTTCGGCGGTGACCATTGTTGTTGTTCCTCGCCCAACAGTGCCGCAAAGCGCGGGTTGTCATCGGTGAGGAGGTTCAAATCCGCCTGACGCAACCAGGCTGCATGCCAGGCCGCAATCGAATCGAAGGCTGTCTGAAAATAAATACGTTGAGTGGTGAGCGAGTTTTCCAGATTGCCACCCGGTGCCTGGCGTCGGCTTTCCTCTTCATCGAAGGCCCTTTGAGCAATTTGCGATTGCTGACGAGACTGATTGATCGTCGCCAATGCTCCGCTGTACGCCCGCAATACCCTGCTCAGCTCCAGCCCCAGTGCACGCTGTTCAGCGACGACACGCTCAGTGGCCGCTTCGTAGCGCGCATTGGCGACTTGTTGGCGAGCACGAGTATTGCCGACCAGGTCGAATGGCACGAAAAAAACCAGACTGGCCACCAGACTACTACCCGCTTTGTCAGAATTGTTGTTGTACTGCTGAGAGTCGGCCAGTACCACATCGGAATCGATGGAGGTGTACTAGGGGGTGTCGCGCTCACGATCAGCCTGGTCGCGCAGGCTCTGCTTTTCGGTCACCCGCGGATGCTGATTCAACAGTGCCTGCCATTGCACCAAAGGTTGTGGTCTTATCGCCAAAGGTTCCGCGACGGCCTCCGCGGCCGGGGGAATGTCGCTCATGCTGATGCGGGCCAGATCCTCGCGAATGTCAGCCTCGACCTGGCGCAACGCGTTGCAACGGTTTGCAACCCCCTCCCACTCGCTCATTTGCAACTCAGCCTCGGAACCTCGCATCAGCTGGGACTGCAACCGCGAGCGAAGGGTCGTGCCGGCCCGTTCGGCAACAGGAATGAGTTTGCCGCACAATGCGACTTCCTGTTGCACGCGCCACCAATCGGCGTATGCACTGCGCAGGGCCAGTCGCTGGCTGGCCTGTTCCAACGCAATGCGCAACTGCTGTCGTTGACGCTCGTATTGATTGGCTTGCACCAGATCCAGTTGGCGCTTGAGGCTCCCCAACAATGGGTGACGGATGCCCAGGCTGACATTGCGACCGTAGTAATCATTGCGGATATCTTGTGTCACCAGCTCTCGGTAGCGACCGACGCTAGCACCGGCAAAAGCATGCCATCCGGCCTCGTCTTCAGAAAGTTTGGACTCTGCTTCAAGCGCGTGCAGGTCAGCCTGGCCTGCAAGAAACAAAGGATCGGATTGTTGCTTGTCGATCAACGTCTGAAGGGTCAGGGGTTGCGCGACCAGCACCGCAGGGGGCAACGACAGCGTCAGGACCAGAAATATCGATCGCATATCAAAATCTCGTGGCTCGTTTGAGAACCCACCAAGGCGCCATCGAGGATTCCTCATGGCCACGACGAAATATCTCGTTGAGCATGGCCACTGCACTCCAGCACCGCATAAGCATCATGAACAACGGGAATAGCGGCACCAGCAATGCCAGACTCATGTCCTGTCGAGGTCGGTCGGACACCATCAACAGCATGGCGCCGAACATCATCGCGGTGATCATCAGGTACAAGAGATAAATCAGTGCAAACAGAAACAACAGCGTCGAACCGGGTAGCACAAATAACGCCAGCAAGGTGTAGCCGAAGATGATGAACGGCAGCACCAACTGAAAGAAAAAGCCGCTGACCAAAATCATCAGGAAGGCCGGCCAACCCAACAAAGCCGGGTTGATGCTGTGGTTGTGCTTTCTGACGTACAGGAAAAACAGGTCACCGTCCCAGCGCAGTCGTTGCATCAGAAACTGCCTTAGGGTCGCCGGTGCGTCGGTATGCCCGATCGCCTCCGGCTCGAACGGGATCCTCAAGCCGTGACGCTTGAAGTAGCTTTTGATCCGCAGCGTAAGATCGAGATCCTCCGCTGTATGGGTGTTCCAGCCGCCGATCTTCACCAGGAAACTACGACGGAATGCGCCAAAAGCACCGGAGACGTTGTTGACCAGATTCCATTCGGCCAAGCCGATTTTCGACATATGGATCGATAGCAGGTATTCCAGCGCCTGCATCGCGGTGACCCAGGAGCCCCATACATTACGTACACGCAGACTGCCGGCGACCGCAGGCACCAGGGGATCCTCGAAATTGCGCACGATGGCGCTGACCATCGTGTTATCGAAGGAGGTGTCACCATCAAGCGCCATCACGATTTCTCCGCTGGCATGGGCCAGGCCGGCGTTCAATGAAGACACCCGCCCCCCCCTTTGCCATTTGGCAATCGGGCGCAAATGGCGGCGAGGGTACAACTGCGGGTCGACCCGAAACTGGCGAACGGCACTGAGGGTCGGCTGGTTCATCGTGGCCCCATCGACCACCGGAATCATCTCGATGTGCCCGGGGTACGTTTGCTCGCACAGACTTAACAGCGTCGTCTGAACATCCATTCCTTCGCTGTAGCAGGTGATGATGCAGGACACTTTGGGTCGGTACAGGCTGAGCGGCACAACACTGCTGCGCTTGCGGGCAAACCAGCGCAAAACGCCCAGCATCACCATGAACGTCAGTGGCAGTTCAAAAAGCAGAAACATTGGAAAGAGCATGTAGAACAACCGACTCAATCCATCCGGTCCCGCGAGCGCGCCAAGCGCGTTATAGAGTTGCTCCAGTAATGGGCTCATGGTCACACCAGCTCGCTGGCCAGACGGGCCAGCAGTAGTTCGCCATCTTCTTGCTCAAACAAATCCTCAGGTGCAGTGAAACTGACGACACGCAGGGCGATGTCACTGACTTCTGGCGCGGAAAACAACTCAGCGACCCGGCTCAAGCGCTGTTTGACACTGACCAGGCCGGCCTTGTCGGTATGTGGAAGCATGATCCAGAAGAACTCTTCCGTACTCCGGGAACAACGGTCTGTTTCCCGGACGGTTTCTTTCAGCCTATCGGCAAGGCTATCGATGAAGGCATGCCCGCGGTGCTCGCCCAGACGAGACAACGTACTGGTCAGATTGACGAAACGCAGGCCGATCACTGAGAAAGCCGGAAGTTGATAACGGCGCACGACCTGGAGCTGCCAGGTCAGAAGTTCATAAAAGTCTTTGCCACCCAACAAATTCAGGCGGCCGAAGTGATCGACTGATCGGTCGTTGAATTCCTGACGACAGCGCAAACGCCCTGCCTCTGCCAGCCGGAAGTCTCTGACTTCCCGCACCCGCAACTTATCGGGTGCGTGCGAAAGGCCGCAGTCCAGACACCGCGCCTGCACATCAGCGTCGACAAAGAATGCCTGGCATGACCTGCAGCGATAATTCTCCAGCGGACGATCATAGTCACTGCCGATATGTCGCAAACGGTTCAGGCAATTGGGACACAGCAAAACGTTGTCTTTGAGAAAGGATTCCTGAGGCCCGACATGCCCACAGGTAAAACAGTGCAAGGAGGGCTGCCTTGAAATGTCCAAAGCCTGGCATTCGGCACACACGTCAATGTAATTAAGCCGGCCCGAGCCACAACCTGAACAGAGACGGATGCGATCGACCAGAACCCCCTCTTCGAGCCAGTCCTGTTGCACCATTAAACTGAGCCAGACGAAAGGATTGACCTGCTCGTTATCGGTCAGTGCTTCGAGCAAGGGATAGCGATAATGCTGGGGGACTTCCGGATCTCGCAGGGCAAACACATGGGCGTTGGCGCGCAACCACAACCATGACAGCACCCGACTTTCAAATCGTTCGGGAGCCGAACCCTGCGTGAATAACGCGAGGCGTTCTTGCCACACGTCCCATAGCATCTTTATTTCACCGGTTTCGGCAGGGCACGCTCCATCTCCCAACGCTTCACACCAGCCGTCCTGGTCTCGACAACAGTAAATGAGGTTGTAGCGATAAGGGGGAGCCGAGCGTAACTTGCGAAGCACTCGCCCAGCGTAAGTCGCCGGCATGTCCAGCAGCAGAACATCAAATACCGGAGCGGCCAGCAAGCTGCTTATATCAGTAAAGTGCTCAAATTCGAGAACATTAGAGCTGGAAACCCTATTGCCAAGAATCGCAATCCGAGGATTTGGAGCCAGCATGTCGCACTCCCCCCTTACAGGTAGGCGAAATGTGATTAATAGAAGATTACCAACACTAGCACCACATCAGGAAAGTGCCTGATCTATTGAAAAGTTTTTTCTGACACTAAAAACGCCAAAATATCGTCACCCTGACATGCTCAAACCAGCAACCATTAATAGCCCTATGTAATAAGTGGCGCTAAATCCAATAAATTACTTATTTTTCATATTGTTATGCTTCCGCAAATTACCGAGAAAATGTAAACCCAAGGTATCTATTATTTAACAGCCATTATTTAGCCATCCACCAACCGCACTGCCAAAGCGCCATAAAACAAACGCTCAATATTTTTCGGCAAAAATTTAACCTACCATGCCGCTTAACAATCGATGAACTCATGATTTTCGCTGGCACAGCAACCCATCAATATTTATTCCAGTGCTTAGTTAATGACTATAAGTTGTTACTCAGTCTTTACACTGCTAGCGCATTAATATCAGCTATTGAAAATACATTAATTAGCTTTGGGGACATTTAGTGCACACAGGTTTGGTGCCCGGCAAAGATCCACAGTGTGGGAGCGAGCCGGCTCGCGATGGCCGCGACCCTGTTTTCTGCCTGACCTTTGCATTCCGTGCAACACTGAATTGTCATCGCGCAGATTGATAGCCGCCTAACGAAAGCCCCATGCTAGAGGGCTCACTTGGGGCTTATATCATTCCGAATGATAGTTACCTTCGCTTCATTCGATTCGTGAGATACAAGCCCGCCGAGCATCATCCGTCCATCTCAATACAATTGGCGGATGCATCCATGGAACAGTCACTCAAACATTTGCGCTTCCCCTTGGCCGTCTTGGCCTTGCTGGTGATGAGCGCCTGCGGCAAGACCCCAGGCACCGCTGCCGCCATGCCTGCGGCCAAGGTCAGCGTGGCCAAGGTGCTGGAGCAGCCCGTCAACGAATGGGACGATTTCACCGGCCGCCTTGAAGCACCGGAAACCGTCGAGATTCGTCCTCGGGTGTCTGGCCAGATCGATGAAGTCGCTTTCACTGAAGGCGCACTGGTGAAAAAAGGCGACCTGCTGTTCCAGATCGACCCTCGACCGTTCCAGGCTGAGGTCCGCCGCCTTGAAGCCCTGGTTGCCCAGGGCCGCGCCAATGCTACCCGCAGCGAAAATGAAGCCCAACGCGGTGAGCGCCTGCGCACCAGCAACGCGATTTCCGCAGAACTGGCCGACTCGCGCACCAGCGCCGCCCAAGAGGCACGGGCTGCTGTCGGCGCTATCCAGGCGCAACTGGACCTGGCCAAATTGAACCTCAGTTTCACCCGCGTTACCGCGCCCATCAGCGGTCGTGTCAGCCGTGCCGAAATCACCGCCGGTAACCTCGTGACCGCCGATGTCACCGCGCTGACCAGCGTGGTCTCCACCGACAAAATCTACGCCTACTTCGACGCCGATGAGCGTGTGTACCTCAAGTACACCCAGCTCGCCCGCCAGGGCCAACGCGGTCAAACCACTCCGGTTTACCTTGGTCTGTCCAATGAAGATGGCAACCCGCACTTGGGCCAGATGAATTTCGTCGACAACCAGGTCAACCCGAAAACCGGCACCATCCGTGGTCGCGCCGTGTTTGATAACAGCAAGGGTGAATACACTCCTGGTCTGTATGCGCGCCTGAAACTGGTGGGCAGTGGGACCTACTCTGCCGTGCTGATCAACGACGAAGCCGTCGGTACCGACCTTGGTAAAAAGTTCGTGCTGGTGATGGACGCCGACAACAAACCGGCCTATCGCGCCGTCGAGCTGGGGCCGAAGATCGAAGGTTTGCGCATCGTGCGCAGCGGCCTGAACAAGGACGACACGATCATCGTCAAGGGTTTGCAACGGGTACGCCCGGGCTCCCCGGTGACGCCTGAAGTGATTCCGATGGCCAGCCAGGAAACCCTCGCGGCTCTTGCTCAACAACGCCAGGCGCTTGAAGCCAGCAACCTGCCCCAAGTCGCACCTGCCAAGGTTGCGCCGGGTACGGCTGTGAAGCTCGCCGCTGCGACTCCACGCGGTTAAGGGACGACAACTCCGATGAATTTTTCCCAATTCTTCATTTCACGGCCGATCTTCGCAGCGGTGCTCTCGCTGCTGATCCTGATCGCCGGCAGCATCTCGCTGTTCCAGCTACCAATCAGCGAATACCCGGAAGTGGTGCCACCGACCGTGGTGGTCCGCGCCAACTTCCCGGGTGCCAACCCTAAAGTCATCGGTGAAACCGTGGCCGCTCCGCTGGAGCAAGCCATCACCGGCGTCGAGAACATGCTGTACATGTCCTCGCAGTCCACCGCTGACGGCAAGATCACCCTGACCATCACCTTTGCGCTGGGCACCGACCTGGACAACGCTCAGGTGCAGGTGCAGAACCGCGTCACCCGCTCCGAGCCCAAGCTGCCCGCAGAAGTGACCCGGATCGGCATCACGGTGGACAAAGCCTCGCCCGACCTGACCATGGTTGTGCACTTGACCTCGCCGGACAAGCGCTACGACATGCTCTACCTGTCCAACTACGCCCTGCTCAACATCAAGGATGAGCTCGCACGGCTGGGCGGCGTGGGTGACGTGCAACTGTTCGGTATGGGCGATTACTCGCTGCGGGTCTGGCTCGATCCGAACAAGACCGCTTCGCGTAACCTGACCGCGACCGATGTGGTCAACGCAATTCGCGAACAGAACCGTCAGGTTGCCGCCGGTGCCCTGGGTGCGCCGCCTGCACCGAACGCCACTGCGTTCCAGCTCTCGGTCAATACTCAAGGTCGCCTGGTCTCCGAGGAAGAGTTCGAGAACATCATTATTCGCTCTGGCGAAAACGGTGAAATCACTCGTCTCAAAGACATCGCTCGCGTCGAACTGGGTTCCAGTCAGTACGCCTTGCGTTCCCTGCTGAACAACCAACCGGCGGTGGCGATCCCGATCTTCCAGCGTCCAGGCTCCAACGCCATCGAGATCTCCAACGAAGTGCGCGCCAAAATGGCCGAGCTGAAGAAGAGCTTCCCCGAAGGCATGGACTTCAGCATCGTGTATGACCCGACGATTTTCGTTCGCGGTTCCATCGAGGCTGTGGTGCACACGCTGTTCGAAGCACTGATTCTGGTCGTGCTGGTAGTAATCCTGTTCCTGCAAACCTGGCGCGCCTCGATCATTCCGTTGGTGGCGGTACCGGTATCGCTGATCGGTACGTTCGCAGTGATGCACCTGTTCGGCTTCTCGCTTAACGCGCTGTCGTTGTTCGGATTGGTATTGGCCATCGGTATCGTGGTCGACGACGCCATCGTGGTGGTGGAAAACGTCGAACGAAACATCGGACTGGGGCTCACGCCAGTCGAAGCGACCAAGCGCGCCATGCGTGAAGTAACCGGCCCGATCATCGCCACCGCGCTGGTGCTGTGTGCGGTGTTTATCCCGGCCGCGTTCATCTCCGGGTTGACCGGACAGTTCTACAAACAGTTCGCCTTGACCATTGCGATTTCCACGGTGATCTCGGCCTTCAACTCACTGACCCTGTCGCCAGCCCTGGCTGCCGTCTTGCTCAAAAGCCATGACGCGCCCAAGGACCGCTTCTCGAAAGTCCTCGACGGGATCTTCGGTGGCTGGTTGTTCCGTCCGTTCAACCGCTTCTTTGATCGTGCCAGCCATAGCTACGTGGGCACCGTGGGTCGTGTGATCCGCAGCAGCGGCATCGCCCTGCTGCTGTACGCCGGCCTGATGGCGCTGACGTTCCTCGGTTTCTCCAGCACACCGACCGGTTTCGTACCGGGCCAGGACAAGCAATACCTGGTGGCCTTCGCCCAACTGCCGGACGCGGCGAGCCTGGACCGTACTGAAGATGTGATCAAGCGCATGTCCGACCTGGCCCTGAAACAGCCGGGCGTGGAAAGCGCAGTGGCCTTCCCTGGTCTGTCGATCAATGGTTTCACCAACAGCCCTAACGCCGGCATCGTGTTCGTCACCCTGAAACCGTTCGACCAACGCAAGGATCCAAGCCAGTCGGCCGGTGCGATTGCCGGAGCCTTGAACGGCCAGTACGCCGGGATTCAGGAAGCCTACATGGCGATCTTCCCACCGCCGCCGGTACAGGGCCTGGGCACCATCGGTGGTTTCCGCCTGCAGATCGAAGACCGGGGCAACCTGGGGTATGACGAGCTGTACAAAGAAACCATGAACATCATCACCAAGAGCCGCAGCGTGCCGGAACTGGCCGGGCTGTTCACCAGTTACACCGTGAACGTGCCACAGGTCGATGCCGCCATCGACCGTGAAAAAGCCAAGACCCACGGCGTGGCCGTCAGCGACATCTTCGACACCCTGCAGATCTATCTGGGTTCGTTGTATGCCAACGACTTCAACCGCTTCGGTCGCACCTATCAGGTCAACGTTCAGGCCGAGCAACAGTTCCGCCTCGAACCGGATCAGATCGGTCAGCTGAAAGTGCGCAACAACAAAGGCGAGATGATCCCGCTGGCGACCTTCATCAAGGTCAGCGACACCTCGGGCCCGGACCGCGTGATGCACTACAACGGCTTTATCACCGCTGAAATCAACGGTGCCGCCGCCCCAGGCTACAGCTCCGGCCAAGCGCAAAAGGCCATTGAAAAACTGCTCAAGGACGAACTGCCTAACGGCATGACCTACGAGTGGACCGACCTGACCTACCAGCAGATTCTGTCCGGCAACACCGCGTTGTTCGTGTTCCCGCTCTGCGTACTGCTGGCGTTCCTGGTACTGGCCGCGCAATACGAGAGCTGGAGCCTGCCACTGGCGGTGATCCTGATCGTACCGATGACCCTGCTGTCGGCGATTACCGGGGTGATTTTCTCCGGTGGCGACAACAACATCTTCACCCAGATCGGCTTGATCGTTCTGGTGGGACTGGCCTGTAAGAACGCGATCCTGATCGTCGAGTTCGCCAAGGACAAGCAAGAGGAAGGTATGGACTCGCTCAGCGCGGTACTGGAAGCCTGCCGTCTGCGTCTGCGGCCGATCCTGATGACCTCCTTCGCCTTCATCATGGGTGTGGTGCCTCTGGTGTTCTCCAGCGGTGCCGGTGCAGAAATGCGTCATGCCATGGGTGTGACGGTGTTCTCCGGGATGCTCGGGGTGACCTTCTTCGGTCTGTTGCTGACGCCAGTGTTCTACATATTGATCCGTCGTTTTGTGGAGCGCGGCGACGCACGCAAAGCGGCCAAGGCCCTGAAACTGGAGGCGCAACAATGAGTCTGAAAGTCTTCCTGCCGAGCTTGCTGGTACTGGCCCTGAGTGCCTGTGCCGTAGGCCCGGACTACAAGACGCCGCTTACTGCGGCGGCCAACATCACGGCCGCCACCGACGGCGCAAACGGTCAGAAGAACTTCGACCGCGCACGCTTCGAAGGTATCTGGTGGAAGCAGTTCGACGACCCGGTCCTCAATCAGTTGGTGACCCAGTCGTTGCAGGGCAACCGTGATCTGCGAGTGGCGTATGCCCGCTTGAAGGCGTCTCGTGCGTTTCGTGATGACGCGGCCACCCAGACCACCCCCAACGTCACCGCCCGCGCCAGCAGCGATTTGGCCAAGGGCCAGATTCCCGGCCAGACCACCGACCGCGTCAACAGCGAGCGCTATGATCTGGGCCTGGACATGGCCTGGGAAGTCGACCTGTTCGGGCGTATCCAGCGCAATCTGGAAGCGGCCGATGCCGATCAGCAAGTCGCCGAAGCCGATCTGTACCAACTGCAAGTCAGCATGATTGCCGAACTGGTGGATGCTTATGGTCAACTGCGCGGTGCGCAACTTCGGGAAAAGATCGCGCTGGCCAACCTGAAGAACCAGCAAGAGTCGAGCAAGATCACCGTGAGCCTGCGTGATGCCGGCGTCGGTGATCAGCTCGATGTGGTTCGCGCCGATGCCCGCCTCGCTTCCGTCGAAGCCAGTGTGCCGCAGTTGCAAGAGGTGCAGACACGCCAACGCAACCGGATTGCCACCCTGCTGGGTGAACGGCCGGACAAGCTGACCGTCGACCTCAGCCCGGCCAACTTGCCGGCGATTGCCAAGGCTTTGCCAATTGGTGATCCGGGTGAACTGCTGCAACGCCGTCCGGACATCCGCAGTGCCGAACGCAAACTGGCCGCCGCCACCGCCCGCATCGGCGTGGCCAAGGCTGATCTGTTTCCACGGGTCAGCCTCAGCGGCTTCCTCGGCTTCACCGCCGGGCGTGGTTCGCAGATCGGTTCGTCGGCAGCCAGTGCCTGGGCACTTGGCCCTAGCATTACCTGGGCAGCGTTTGATCTCGGCAGCGTGCGCGCTCGCTTGCGGGCAGCCGATGCTAACGCCGAAGGCGCACTGGCGACCTACGAACAGCAAGTGTTGTTAGCGTTGGAAGAGTCGGAGAACGCCTTCTCCGATTACGGTAAACGTCAGCAACGCCTGATCTCGCTGATCCGCCAAAGCGAATCGAGCCGCGCTGCGGCCGACCTGGCGGAAATTCGCTACCGCGAAGGCACCGCGGATTTCCTGGTGCTGCTCGACGCGCAACGCGAACGCCTGGCGGCCGAGGATTCCCAGGCTCAGGCCGAGGTTGACCTTTACCGTGGCATCGTCGCCATCTACAAGGCGCTCGGCGGCGGCTGGCAACCCGAGACAGTCGCCAGCAAGTAACCCAGTCAAGAGCTCCTTTGGTTGGCCGCAACCAACCAGTTTTTTTGCCCCGCGCCTCATTCGGTCGCGGGGCTTTTTTTTGATCTTTTGCAGGAGCACGGCTTGCGGCGATGGCGGTCTCACGGACGCCATCGCTGGCATGCTCCTACGGGGGTGGGGGGTGCCGAGATTACGGGCTTGCGCAAATCCTGTAGGAGCACGGCTTGCCGGCGATGGCGGTCTCACGGTCGCCATCGCGGGCAAGCCATGCTCCTACGGTTTGGTGGTTTCCAGAACCGTCACCGTTGCGGTGGTGCCCGCGCGCAGGCGGTTTTTGCCAGCATAGTCGGCGTCGATATCGATCCGTACCGGCACCCGTTGTGCCAGTTTGACCCAGGTGTAGCTGGGATTGATGCTGGCCAACAATCGACTGCCCGGCGAGTTCTCCCGGTCAGCAATGGCGAACGCGATGCTTTGAACCTTGCCGCCAAACGTTTCGCCACTCATCAGCTGAATCCTGACCCGGGCCCCCTCCTCGATTCGCGGTAATTTGGTTTCTTCGAAATAGCCGCTGACATAAAAAGAATCGCTGTCGACCAATGCCAGCAGTGCGCTGCCGGCAGCGGCATAATCCCCCTGACGGGTCAGCAGGTTGGTGACGTAACCACTGACCGGCGCCTCGACCCGTGTGCGCTGTAAATCCAGCTCAGCCTGGGTCAACGCGGCAATCGCCAGTTGCACATTGGCTTGAGCCAACCCCAGATTGGCTTGATTGCGCAGCAGGTCCGCCTGCGCCACCGCCACTTCAGTACTGGACTTCTCCCACTCTTCCCCGGAAACCGCAAACCTCTGCTTGAGGGTGCGCCGCCGCTGCTCTTCGCTCTGGCGTTGCTTGAGCAACGCATCACTGGCGACGATCGCAGCGTGTGACTGACCCAGCGCCGCCTTGGCCACCTCCACCGAACGCTTGGCACGCTCGACCGCCAGGGTGTAGCGGGCAGGATCGATTTCCAGCAGCAGGTCGCCCTTCGTTACATGCTGGTTGTCCTGGACATGCAGACCGACAATGCGTCCGGACACGTCGGCGGACAGTGTCACCACGTCGGCGCGAACCCGTGCATCGCGAGTCCAGGGCGCACGGGTGTAATGCTCCCAGGCAAACCAGCCAAGCACGATGGCCAGCACCACCACCATCAGGGTCAAGCTTTGAGCGAGGATTTTCTTCAACGTCATCAAGCTCCCATCAGCAGAATCACGGTCGCGCAGACGCACGCGTACAGCGCCCCCTCGAACAGCGCCTCATGCCAGACCAGGCGCAGCAGGCCGACACGGCGCAAGGCCCAGTCCAGCAGCAAAAAGATCGGCAGCGCCAGCAACAAAGCCTGGGCGATCGGCGGCAAGTAAACGCCACCTATTTCGAAATCAATGGGCAAGAACCGGCACTCCTTCTTCTGATGGCACCAGCAGTGAACGATAGCGCTCCAGAAACGCCGCGACGATCAACAACGAAACGCGCATGCGGAATATCGACCACAAGGTGTCGTGGGCGGTCTGCTGTTCATCGGCGTGCAGGTCGTCGAGTTCATCACCGAGGATCCGCAAGTCATTGAGCAACGGCGCGAGCTCGACATCGCGCCGGCCGGCAACCAGTCTTCCCGCCTGGCGTACAGCTGTCAGCAGACGTGCTCGCATGTCCTGGTTCAGCAAGACGCTGCTCAGGCTTTGCTGTTTCAATTGGTTCAAGGCCACGCCGAATGCCATACACCCGAGGCTGGCTTCAAAAAGCTCGTTGGAGCGCGGGTTATTGGCGGCCGGCAATACCCCCAACATCATGGTCAAGCGGTCGACCATGCGACTTTCAAAAGCAAACTGCTGTTCATCGGTGGCCGAGGTTTTCTGCAAGGCGTACACCTGCTCGCGGTTCTCTTTGAACAATCGACGAATACGCAGCGCCGGATTGAAGGGAAAAATCAACGCATACACCATTACTGCAAGCACACACGCACTGCTATAGGCGCCCGCAAACTCGAACCACTGGCTTGCCGTGTTCTGCCCAATACCGATGTTCTGCGGAGCGATCATCAGAAAGCCCGAAAGCCCCAGCCCCATGCCGATGCCGGCGGTCGCAGGGCTCGACAATCCCACGGCAACCACATAGAGCAGTGGCGCAAATATCAGCGCCAGCAACTCGAAGCTGTTAATCGCCGGCACCAGCATGAACTGGTAGAACGCCGATACCACCAATCCCAGCCCTAGCCCCCTGGCGTAGTTCAGGCTAGCCAGCAACGGACGGGGCAACGTCGCCATCAGCGAGCAGAGGATGCCTATCAGGACCATCCCGGCACGAGCGCCGTCCCAACCGGTTTCGATCCAGATCACACCGCCAACCACCAATGCCGTAAACGCTCGAATAGCGTTCATCGTCGCCAGGGTGAAATCCAGGTGCAAATGATTGGTCTGGCCCTCCCGGTAAATACAACTGGCCACGCGTCCTTCCTGTATCGCCTCGCTGAGCTCAAGAATCTGCTCCAGTTGCTGCAGCATCCGGGCCTGCTCCCACCGTAGCGCCCAAGCCAGTGAGCGCAAGGTCGCCGGCATCGCCTCGACCCGTTGTTCGGCTTTTTGCGCCTGTCGGTCGAAGCGTTGCTGCAGGGCGACAAAGTGCTGGCGAGACTCAGTCGAAAGCGCGCGCCCGTGAACGGCTAACTCATCAAGAAACGCCAGTTCTTCTGCTCGCAAACGCTGGATATCCTCAGGAAGCTCGCCTTTCCAGCGCTCACTGAGTAGCAGCCGCTGATGGCGCAGGACGGTCAACCGCGAACTCAGCAACACCAGTTGGTTACCCAGCAACTGCACCAGACCATTGGCCTCGCGCAAGCGTGGCGCATCGAAATACAAATGCCGACGCAAGCCCTCCAGCGCGCTGATCTCGCCCAGGAGTTTCATTTGCCGTTGATGAAAATCGGCCTCGCTTTCTTCGGTACGAATCACCGCCGCCGCGTGAGTTGCCGTTAGTTTGATCAATTGGTCGACCTTGGCGAAGTAACCGCGCGCCACGGCTTCCGGCCGTGCTGTCAGCAAACTCACGACACAGACACACGCCACCGCCAGCAGGTTTTCAGTCACCCGGGTGATGGCCAGCATCAAGGTGTTGTCTTGATCGGGTTGAGCCAGCAGCGCGACGACTACCGCGGTGTAGCCGCTCAACACAAATGCCTGGGAACTGGTGTAACGCAGCAATGTGCCGCCTGCGGTGCAAAGCCCCAGCCATATCGCCAGTGTGACAATGAACGGCAGCGGCGCTTGCGGAAAAATCGCCATGATCAGTACCGCTACAGCGGCACCGAGAGTGGTGCCGATGACCTGACCGAAACTCCGTGCCAACGCCATACCGCCCAACGGTTGGCTGACAATCACCACGGTCATGATTGACCATTTGGGTTGATCCAGATCGAAGAGAAACGCCAGATAAAGGGTCAACAGGCCAGCCGCGATGGTCCTCAACGCAAACAGCAACGTTGCCTGACCAGGGTTCATGACCAGTTTGAAATAGTGGATCAGCGGCTGCATGGGTTAGCTCGATCAGTCATCTCCAGCAAGCGTAGTCACTGCAACGCCACGTTGAGAGGTTTCAGCAGCTACAGGTCAGCTTGAGCCGATCGAGTACGTGTTGAACTGAGTCCGGGTTTGACTCACAGCGCCAGCTGACCGAAGCTGACAGCTTTGCAAACGCTGTCAGATTCCGGATTCCTGCATGTCCAAGCCTCGCCGCCACCTGTTCATCAGCCTGCTCGTCCTGTTTGCCGTCGGCATTGCCTGGTTTTCTCTGCGCAGCACGACGCCCGAGGTGCCGCTCGCGATCAAGCAGGGCTATCACGACGCCATGGAAAAAGCCCGCAATGGCCAGCCTGGTGCGGCGCGCGTGCTTTATCAGCAACTGGCGCGCCCGGACTTGTCAGACACGCGCCGTGTCTTGTTGCATGCCGAACTGCCGAATTACCCGAGCCCGCAGGCGCTGAAACTGGCAGACGCCGACCTGCAAAACCCGGTGGTCGAGGTTCGCCTGGCCGCAATAAAAAGCATTGTCGGGCTGGTGCCCAATGGCCAGCGCAGCCTGTTGCTCGGGCCATTGCTCGATGACAGCGAGCAAGCCGTGCGTTTTGCCACAGCGAACGCATTATTGGGGCTTTCGCCGGATGATCTGGGGTTGTACTTCGGCCCCTTGCAACAGGTCATTGATCAGTATGAGCACACGCTCAAAGGTCAGCCCGAAAGCGCCGAGACCCACTATCAACTGGCTCGCCTGCACCTGCACAACGCCGAACTGAAGGAAGCACAGCAAGCGCTCGATCAGACATTACACCTGGATCCGGGCAACCTGCCGGCATTGGTGATGCAGATAGAAGTGCTGGATAAACAGGGTCAGGTCGATGCTGCCCAGCAAATGCTGGCCAAACAGCTGAAAACCCAACCTGATTCTGCCTATCTGCAGCACGCGCTGGGGTTGTGGTTGCTGCATCACGGACAAAGCGAGTTCGCACTGCTCGGTCTTTCAAAAGCCGTGGAGCTGGAACCCAACAACAAGGAATACCGCTACGACCTGGCGACTACCTTGCACGCTCAGGAAGAGCTGGAAGCTGCGCAAAAGCAGCTGCAAGAGATCGTTCAGCGCCACCCGGCCGATCGCAAGGCACGGGTGTTGCTGATCAAGTACTGGAAGGAAAGCGGCCAGCTGCAGAACGTTCAGGTGCTGCTGGCACAGCTTGAGCAGATGAATCCGGATGATCCGGCGTTGCAGCAGGGGCTGTAAAAGATGAGCCGTGGAGCGTAGGAGCTGCCGAAGGCTGCGATCTTTTGATCCTGAAAAGATCGCAGCCTTCGGCAGCTCCTACGGGTATTGAGTGGGGCTTACGAAAGCATTTCCTGCATCAATACCTGCAATTCATCCAGGTCGAACGGTTTGGCGAGGATCGGGGCCTTTTGCGCGATTGGACTGCCAGACTCACGAATTTCCTGCGGGTAACCACTGATGAAAATCACTTTGAGCTCCGGTCGCAGCTTCACCGCCGGTTCGGCGATCTGCACACCGGAGATGCCACCGGGCAGACGGTAATCGGTGATCATCATATCCAGGTGCGGTTTGCTGGCCAGAATTTCGAAGGCCTGCTCACCATCTTCAGCCTGCAAAACCCGATAGCCTTCACCCGACAGATAGGCGACCAGTACCATCAGGATCGAGGGGTCATCTTCGACGATCAATACGACGTCTTGTGCATCTTCACTCATGGGAAGCCTTTGTTCGGTCAATAGCTGCTGATACGACCCGAAGGTCACGCAGAGGTTGCGTTGCTTTGGCAGTTTTCCTACAGAGGTAGGCAAACACGAAATAACGAGCCTTGATTAATCTTGCTCTCAACCGTGATAGATCCGCCATGGGCAGCGACGATCTGCTCGGAAATAAACAGCCCCAAGCCGAGTCCGGCCACCGCGGTTTTCGCCGACACACGCTCGAACTGCTGGAAAATACGTTTCTGGTTTTCCTCATTGATACCAATCCCCTGGTCGCGGACCTCCATCCGTGCTTCGCCGTCCTGACTGTACACGTGTACCTCAATCGGACTCTTGGCACCGTAACGCAGAGCGTTGGTCAGCAAGTTGGACACCACCTGCTCGATGCGGAACTCATCCCAATTACCTTCCACCGGTTGCGGCGCGACAAACGTCACCGACGATTCAGCGGACTCCACCTGCGGTGCAAAATTCAGCAACAGGTTGCCCACCAACTGCGCCAGGTCAAAACGGCTGGGGCGGATGGACAACTTGCCGGTGCGAATCCGAGATACATCGAGCATGTCCTCGATCAAGCGAATCAGGCTCTTGATCTGCCGCTCATCGCGATCGACCATCGCATGCATCTTGTCCAGGGTAAACGCCGCAGCATTATCCCGGGCCAGGTGCATCTTGCGCAGCTGGGTTTCGAGGATCAGGCCGTTCAAGGGCGTGCGCACCTCGTGAGCGACGATCGACATGAAGTCATCGCGCATGCGCACGGCCTGCTCCAGTTCGTTCTGAGTGGCCTGCAACTGTTTGAGTAACGCTTCCTGCTCACGACGGCTTTGCTCCAGAGCTTCGACCTGCAGCTTCATCGCCTTGCGCTGTCGGTAGAGGTCGACAAACACATTGACCTTGCTTTTCACCGCGTGGATATCCAGCGGTTTATGCAAAAAGTCCACAGCGCCACTTTCGTAACCCTTGAACGCGTAATTGCGCTCTCGCCCAGCCGCACTGACGAAAATAATCGGAATGCTCCGGGTTTTCTCGGTACCGCGCATCAATTCGGCCAGTTCGAAGCCATTCATGCCGGGCATCTGCACATCGAGGATGGCGATGGCGAACTCGTGTTGTAGCAACAATGACAAGGCTTCGTCTGCCGATAGCGCCTTGTACACCGTACGGTCTTCACGCTTGATCAGCGCTTCGAGCGCCAGCAGGTTCTCTGGCAGATCGTCGACGATCAGCAATTTGGCCTGGATATGACTCAGCATGATTTGCGGTAGATCCGTTCTTGTTTGACCAACGGCTCGAACTGCTTGCCGTAGGTCGAGAAATCCAGGGTTTCCTTGCTGCCCAGCACCAGGAAACCACGGTGACAAAGCGACTCATGAAACAGACCGAAGGCGCGATCCTGTAGTTTTTTATTGAAATAAATCAATACGTTGCGACATGAAATTAATTGAGTTTCTGAAAATACACTGTCGGTCGCCAGGCTGTGGTCGGCGAAGGTGACGTTCTCGCACAGGGCCTTGTCGAAAATCGCGTAGTCATACGCTGCCGTATAGTAGTCGGCGAACGAGCGCAGACCACCGGCTTGTTGGTAGTTGTGGGTGTAGGCGCGAATGTTCTCCAGCGAGAAGATCCCTTGTTTGGCCTTTTCCAGCGAGCGCGGGTTGATATCAGTGGCGTAGATGATGGTGCGCTCCAGCAAGCCCTCTTCGCGCAGCAGAATCGCCATCGAATAGACCTCTTCGCCCGTGCTGCAACCGGCAATCCAGATTTTGATCGAGGGATAGGTCTTGAGCAGCGGCACCACTTCCTGACGGATCGCCTGGAAGTGCGCAGGGTCGCGAAACATCTCGCTGACCGGAATCGTCAATAACTGCAGCAACTGCATGAACGCCTTCGGGTCGTGCAACACCCGTTCCTGCAACGCGGAAATGGTCTTGCACTCGAACTGATGCAAGGCGTGATTGACCCGACGCTTGATCGAAGCGCAGGAGTAGTCACGAAAATCGTAGCTGTATTTGAGGTAGATCGCTTCGATCAACAGTCGCAGCTCGATTTCACTATTTCGCTCCACTAAATTCTTTCCATCTTCGGTAACCACACGCGAATCAGCGAGAACAGGCGATCCAGATCGATGGGCTTGGCCAGGTAATCGTTGGAGCCTGCTTGCAGGCAGCGTTCCTGATCGTCCTTCATGGCCTTGGCCGTCACCGCGATGATCGGCAGCTTGCGCCAGCGAGGGTCCTTGCGGATCTCGATGGTGGCTTCAAAACCGTCCATCTCCGGCATCATCACGTCCATCAGCACCAGGTCGATGTCATCCACTTCATTGAGTTTCTCGATCGCTTCACGGCCGTTACGGCCAATGACCACGATCGCGCCCTTGTGCTCCAGTGCGCTGGTGAGGGCAAAGATATTGCGCACATCATCATCCACCAACAGCACCTTGCGACCTTCGAAAACCTTGTCGCGACTGCGGGCAGTCTTGAGCATCGTTTGCCGCTCATGGGACAACCGCGATTCGACTTTGTGCAGAAAAAGTGTCACTTCGTCGAGCAGGCGCTCTGGCGAACGTGCGCCCTTGATGATGATCGAGCGTGAGTACTTGCGCAGATCCGCCTCTTCATCACGGGTCAGGTTGCGCCCGGTGTAGACGATCACTGGCGGGAACGAGCAGATGTCTTCGGTGGACATGCGCTTGAGCAAGTCATTGCCGAGCATGTCCGGCAGTTTGAGGTCGATGATCATGCAGTCATAGATAGTGTCGCGCAGCAGGTCCAGCGCCTCCTGGGCCAAGCCGACGGCGGTGATTTCGATGTCATCGTCACCGATCAGCCGGGCAATGCTGTCGCGTTGCAGGTCATCGTCTTCCACCAGCAGCACGCGTTTGACCTTTTGCGTCAACTTGGCTTCCAGTCGCGCGAATACATCCTTGAGCTCTTCGCGAGTAGTCGGCTTGACCGCATAACCGATGGCGCCCATGTGCATGGCGGCTTCGACACGGTCCTCGACGGAAATCACGTGGACAGGGATGTGGCGGGTTTCGGCATGTTCTTTCAGGCGCTGCAATACCGTCAGCCCGGAATGGTCCGGCAGACGCATGTCCAGCAAGATGGCGTCCGGAATGAACTGTGTCGCCAGGTCATACCCTTCATCGGCACCGTGAGCCACCAGACATTGATACCCCAGTTCGTGGGCCAGATCGAAGAGGATGTGCGCAAAGTTCGCTTCATCTTCCACCACCAGGATGCAGCGGGTGGTGAATGGCGCGTTACCACGGTCATCGGCAAAGCGCGGAATGTCCACTTCAGCGATCGGCGGTACGGGCACGGCGCAAACCTTGTGTGCAGCGACGACTGACGCGATCTTCATCGGCTCAATAGGCTCGTCACCGGGTTCGACGTACTGCTTGGGCAACACCAGCGTGAATGAACTGCCCTGCCCCGGTTCGCTGATAAGGCCGATCGAACCGCCGAGCAACGCCGCCAGGTCACGCGAAATCGACAGGCCCAGCCCCGTGCCGCCGTAACGACGGTTGGTGGTGCCATCGGCCTGGCGGAAGGCCTCGAAAATACTTTCCTGCTGATCACTGGCGATGCCGATACCCGAGTCACGGACGATAAAAGCAATACCCTCGCCCGGCTGCCGGGTGACGGTCAGACTGACGCTGCCCTTCTCGGTAAATTTGACGGCATTCGACAGCAGGTTCTTGAGCACTTGCTCCAGACGCTGACGATCGGTGAACAGCACCAACGGCGCATCCGACTGCAATTCGACATTGAACGCCAGGTGTTTGTCCGCTGCCAGCGGTTCAATCATGTCGCGCAAGCCGTCCACCAGACGCGCGACGCTGGTGTTTTCGGGGCGTATTTCAAGCTTGCCGGCCTCGACCTTGGAAATGTCGAGAATGTCGTTGATCAGGTTGAGCAGATCGTTTCCAGCCGAATAGATCGACTCGGCAAACTTTACCTGCTCGACGCTGAGGTTTTCGTGTGGGTTCTCTGCCAGCAACTTGGCGAGGATCAACGAACTGTTCAGCGGCGTGCGCAGTTCGTGGGACATATTGGCGAGGAATTCGGACTTGTATTGGCTCCGCTCCTCAAGCTGTACCTGGGCCAGATTCAGCTCACCGTTCTTGAGATCCATCGCATCGCGCTGCTCGGCCAGGATTTGTGCCTGTTCAGCAAGCTGCTCGTTGGTCTGCTCAAGCTCGATCTGCTGAGTCTCCAGGTGCGCCTGAGACTCTTTGAGCACCCGCGATTGTTCTTCCAGCTCTTCGTTGGCGGTCTTCAGTTCTTCTTGCTGCACCTGCAACTCTTCATTGAGCTGCTGGGTTTGGGCGAGCACTACCTGCAGCCGCTGGCGATAGCGCGCCGCTTCTATGGAAGTACCGATATTCCCGGCAATCAGCTCCAGCAACTCGACATCGCGCTCGGTCAGGGCGCGCAGGAAACCCAGTTCGATCACACCGTTGACCCGGTCGTCATCACTGGTTGGCACCACCAGCACACTGCGCGGCACGCCCTCACCCAACCCGGAGCTGACCTTGAAATAGTCGGCAGGCACTTCATCCAGACGAATCAGCCGACCTTGTTGTGCCGCCTGGCCGGTAATGCCCTCGCCACTGTCGATCGCTTGCTCGCGCTCTTCCTGCTCACGGGAGAAGCCATAAGAGGCTATGCGCTTGAGGCCTCCGTGTTCTTCTTTGACGTACAACGCGCCGACAGCAGTGCCCAGGTACTGCGCGCAGAATTGCAGGATATTGCGACCCAGCAAGTTCAACGTCAGTTGCCCAAGTACCTGTTCCGCCAACTCGGTCTGGCCGTTGCGCAGCCAGGCTTGCTGTTCCAGACGTTGCGCGCTCTTCTGTTGCTCGGCGAGGTTGAAACTGTAGCTTTTCGTCAGGCCGAGCAGATCGCGCCGGCCGACATAGGCCAATAAGCCACTGACACCGGCTACAAACAGCACATACAGGGAAATGGTCCAGATCGTCGTGCGCCGAACCTCTTCGTTGCGCGTGGTGCGCAACTGTTGCTCCGTGTCGATGACATCTTCGTATTGCTTGCGGATTTCATCGGTCAGTCGCTTACCCCGGCCAGACTTCACGGCAGCCCGATAATCACCGCTGTTGCGCTGCAAATCGATCATGGTCTGCGCGTAATCGTTCCACTCGACCTGCAAAGCCTCGAGCCTGTGCAAGCGATCCACCTGTGGCGGGTTGTCGGCCGTCAGTTCCTGCAAGGTCTTGAGTGCGACAATGATTCTCGGTTTGGCCGTTTCGTAGGGATCGAGAAAATGCTCGTCACCGGACAACAGAAAACCACGCATCCCGGTTTCCAGGTCGACCGTCAGCTTGACCGCTTCGTTGGCGTTATTGATCACCCGGTCCGTGTGCTCGACCCACTGGATCACCGACAACAGATAGGTGATCAAAGAGACGAAAAACACCGCGCTAAGCACGCCCACACCCAGCGGCAAACTGACGTTGCGGCTCAGGAGTTTGCGGAAACGTTGCTCATCAGCCGAAGACGAAGAAGTCATTGGGTGGCCTTGGTGAACTGTTGTAAATGGCGGAGTTTGCCCCATAAACGCGTTCAGGATCTATTTTTCTGACGCCTGCGCCAACGATATCCTGCAGCGCTCTACAATGACTCAAGAAGAACGGTTCTGCTGTCGACTCCTGTACAGTGGTTCTCTTTTGTACAGCGTCGGGAACTTGTCGGGATCCGCCACTTACTGATGCAAGAGGCCGGTGTTTTCGATCGACCGATGACCGCACCTACTGTTGAGAGCCACGCCTATGTCCGCCACAGCGCCCACCATCCTTGTAGTCGAAGACGACACCATCGTGCGCATGCTGATTGTCGACGTGCTGGAAGAACTGGAGTTCAAGGTGCTTGAGGCCGACTGTGGCAAAGCAGCGCTTGCCCTGATCAAAGATAGCGCTCAAATCATCGATCTGCTGATGACCGATGTCGGATTGCCGGGGATGGATGGCCGAGAGCTGGCTGCACAGGCGCACGTGCTGCGCCCGGTGTTGCCGATTCTGTTTGCCAGTGGTTATGCGGAAAGTATCGAGGTGCCCGAAGGCATGTCGGTGATTGGCAAGCCTTTCTCTATCGATCAGTTGCGGGACAAGATTCGCGGCATGCTCTGAAAATATTTTCCGGGTACCCGTCTGGATGTATTTTTGATATCGATATTTTCCACAATCGTTATTTACCAAAGATGTAAGTCACAGGCAGCGCCGTCACGTAACAAATATGAATCACGCAACGAGGGTGATTGACCGTTTTAGCACTGCTCCAGCGCCCGCCCATGCCCCGCCACAAGTTCTACTATTTTATTGCACTGACTGCGCCTGCTACTTGAGCGTAACTGCAGCATGCCTGCTCACGCCCGCTAAACGGTCGAAATATCGATTTATATATAATCGCTTGCTTGTCCGCGAGAGATACAGAAGTATTTCACTCACAACTAACCAAACTAACAAATGGACTTCCCGTGATCGAATACTTCAAACCAACTTATCGAATAGAGGCATATGAGTCTGCAGATGCGACCGACATCAAATACAAAAAGCAGGAAAATAGTGATCGCCTTGAGCGCCGACAAATCATCGAGGATCTGAAAGTCAAGACGAACGGAAAGTCGGAAAAAAAATACGACAATCTGAAGGTCGACTGGAGTCAATCCAACATCCCCTTGATCGGCGGATCGTCACTGCATGTAGCCCATGAGCCCGGCGAAGTGATAATGGCGAGAATGATAATAAAACCAGCATTTATAATGCATTTGCGAACAGTTGGGGATTACTGAAAAGAATTCGCGGGTAGAGAGTAGCGGTCAAATCCTTTCGCTTCGAAAGCGTCGCTGGGAGAATATTACAGAGTGGGTCAAGCGTGATCCCGATCTGGACAATGATTTACGGGTCATAGCTGACATCGCTGCAACCACTGGAGGTCTGGTAGATCAGATCGGGCTCACAGGGATTACACATTGGCTTGATTTTCATGAGTACAACGTACCGGAAAAAATTGCACAGACAAGAAACCTGATCCGCTTTCTGGAAATGAAGTTACCCTCTGCCCCAGCGCTTGGAGACTACTGGGAAATACTGACAGCAGCCCAGAATATGCCACTGTCCCTGAGTGCCTCGCAGCGACAGAAGATTCGCAGTTTGACTTCAGATTTCCTGGAAGGCTCAAAAAAACTGCTCGATCATCTACAGCAATATACCTTTGGTAATCAGGTATTTAATCCTTCACGCTCCGAGAGCGATGAGACCTTACAGACCTTACTCTCCAGCTACGAATCCCTATCCTTGGCCAAAGCCTACATAGCTGAACTCGGCTGGTATGGTTCTAAGCCAGGTCAAACAACATCGGATGATGTATCTTCAGCAAGTTATCGCAACGGCCATTCTTTTAGACCTCCATCCGGAAATAGGAGAAGCAACAGCTAGAAACCATGTCGCGGGCTACGACATCTACTCACCTGAAAACGTTGAAAAAACCCTGTCCAGCGTTCACTCCGAACTGGAAAGCCATCTCGTTAACAACCTCAAGGTATCCAACGCTACTGCCTCTTTAGCCTCGCACATACTGTTGTCAGGTATCGCACCCGAGTTTCTGGTCAAGGACCTGCCTGCCTCCCTTCTTCTTGGCTCTATCGACTGGGTCACCTTGCGCCGGGCAGTGGCGCTGGCAGAACTGAACGCGCCTGGCACCTCCCGGTTGATGACCTACTCGCAAGTACTGGCGTTCGTAGAGGTTGAGCCTGTTAACAAACACCTTGAACTTCTAAACAGCCTGACAGCACTAGACCCTATCGTCGACTGGGCGCTAATCAACAACATTATTAGCGCCCATGCTTTAGAGCAACCTGATACACAGGCTACGGACAAGGCCATTTCGGCCTATGAGCAGTTCATAGGCGTGTTCGCTCATGTCGCGGATGTACTGTCTACCCCTCTGCCCACCAGGAAAGATGTCGGGCTGCAAGTACTTAAAACCTTTGTGCCTGAGTGCAGTTTTCTCGAAGAGGAAATACTTCTTCATAAAAACGCTCGCCCTTTCTCGCTGTTCACCCCCCCGCCACCGAGCACTATCGTAACAAACGCCGTTTCTACTGACAGCTCATACCTGGCAATGTCCCCAGTGGATCTATATATCTCCCATGACCTTGCCAGCGGCATTTGGGATCGAGCTACCGGCACAAGTATTTATGAAGAGTTTCCGCGCCTGCGCACGCTGTATCCGGTTGAAAGTACATTCTATGAAAATTTCGACACTCATTACACCGATCGCAAGACCGCTTCCATCGAGAACATCAAACTTCTCCTTTCGTCAGTCCCCTATGAGGACCGAATATATTTTCAGCGTGGAGAAGTCAGCTTTTATACCATTCGTTCCTCTGTAGCGGTCGAACATAACTCTACGGCGAACTCGGCTGGCATATCATATATTGGAACGCGACGTCCAGTTCTCCTGGAAAGCCAAAAAGACAAGGATGCCGCGACAGGTCGTTATGGCGTAGTGATGTGTGCATATTATCAAGGCAGGGTTATTTGTTATGAGGTACTCACCCTGCAACGCCAATGTCGAAAAAACATCCCATTGGCAAAGCTGATCATAGAATCTGGAACCTATCATTCGCCTTCAAAGTTAGCATTCACGGAGAACCCCAAAGCATACAGTAAGCCAGTACGCCCTCTCGAACTGCCTGTTGATATTGAGTGTTACACACACGGCGTTGAACCGCGCCAGGGTATTTCCAGCATGGCAGTCATAGAAAAGCTAGGAGAACTGCCCGCCCCTGCGTCATCGACAGAGAGCCAACGCAGTGCCTATCAGAGTTACCACAACAACCCACAACTCGATGCTATCGCGAAATTCATCGAAACACATCGACCGCTGGCAACGTATGAAGAGTTGAGGCACCAGGCGTGGGGGCAGACCAAGTTGGAGCTGGAGCGGGAAACGACGAACAACCGTATTGAGATCGCGATTAATATACTGGTTCCGTTCAAATCGTGTATTGAAGATATACTTTCAGATGATGAAGAGCAGCGGGCTGAGGGCGTACTCTCGTGCACACTGGAGGCCGCTTCGTTAATCTTTGTGGTCATCGCCGCGGCCGGGAAAATTGTCGGCATTGCAACAAAGTCCATATCGGCGGCATCAAAAGCTGCCAGCATGGCAAAAGCCGCCATCCGGTTAGGTATTTCTGTTCTTAACCCACTGGATGGAGCTCCACAGTTACTTTATGGCGGTGTAAAGTTATTAAATAAAGGCGCCGTGCGATTGGGTAAATACGGACTGGAAGCACTGGACACTGCAACTTTCCAGTTACGCAGACTTACCGGCAGCGCACAATCTTATGATCTAATCAAAGCAGCCCAGCGCAATGATACCGTACGCGGCATCATCCGGACGCTGGGGAATTCAGGAGAAGACGTCGTTGTGTGGGCAACTCGCGAGAACGGTCAATTTTATGCCTTCAATACCACGCATCGAGACATAAGAGGCGGCATCCTGAAAGAGTTCCGAATCAGCGATGAACTCATGCACGTACCGCTGCTCGGTAAACTTGCACCTAAAAGCTATGCAAGAACCATCATTGCCAACGGCATCCCTATTGGGCATCGCAAGGTTGATTTCGCCATTGCCACCTTAAATAAGTCAGTTGTCGACAGTGACAGCAAGCTTTTGCTAAAGGCCTTCTTTGGCTCCGATTCCGATGACGTGACCGAGTGGTTCCTGGATGGACTTAACGCCATGAAAGAAGACTACAAAATGCTCTCAATCACTAATATCGAAGTTAAAAGCCTTGGCGATAAAATGTAATGGGTGGGCTTTACACCAACCGTTACAAGGCGTGGCAGGCAGCGACAAAAGCAGATGGCGTGCACGAAAAGTTTATTCAGTTTGATCCTGCCTCATTGAATAACTATTACCGACACTCGAAATTCGACGACGGCCGGATTGGCGACTTGATGAATCATGAGCTGTCCCATGGCCGCCAGGGCACACAGGACTTTATTTACGCGGACATCTCCCACATCGATAAGAGCACCCCTGGCAGCACCGATATCTCCCAACTGCTCAATCTCGGTAAAGGGCCTGAATTTGTCGACTTTTCCGGAACGAACCGGTTTCGTGGTGCGGACCTTGACAAACTTCGCAATCCACCCCTTGGAGAAGGTACAGCTATCTGGAGTTTTCTGGATGAGGCGCCAGGCATGCTCAACGCCGACTCCCAGTCAGTAGTCATATCGCTGATGAGCCAAGCCAAAACGAATGCTCCAGCCTTTAGGAAAAATCTTGCCACGCTGCGCCAAGCGCTGAACCAGGCTCATGGCAAGTCCCTGACGAGGCCCGTACGACTGGCTCTGGGGCAAGGGGCGTAAAGCGTTTTAACTTCAGTGCCTCTTGCTCACGTCATTGAGCATACTCGCCACTTTCAAGTGCCGATAAAGTAGGGTCGACGCCCATTCCCGGTCGCCCTGTTCCAGCGCTTCGATAATTTCCAGGTGTTCACGGCAGGAGGTACGAACCCGCTCCAGGTTCGACACGGTATGAAACTCGGTAAGCCTGCGCAGGCGATTTTGCTGCTGCACGGTTTGCAAAATGAAGCTATTGCCCGAGGCGGCGGCGAGTAACTCGTGGAACTCGGCGTTGGCTTCGAAAAAACTCAGGCTATCGGGAGTGCCTTCGAGCAGCGCCTGCTGTTTTTCACGGCAGCGCTGCAAGCGCTCGCGGGGCAGATTGAAGGTCGGTTCGAGCAGACCGGCAGGTTCCAGAAGCATGCGAAAGCGATAACTTTCGAAGCGCTTCTCGGCCGAACTCAAGGTTGGCAAAAACATCCAGCCGTGTCCGTGCTTGCGCTGCATCACGCCTTCGTCGGACAAACGCAGCAAGCAACGGCGCAATACCGCCTTGCTTGCACCATAACGACGCAATAGATCACTCTCCATCACCTGATCGGGTATCGCCTGCGCCAGTCGATCATCAATCAGTCGCTGATACAGCTCCTCATCCTCGCCGACCGGCAGGCTGACCTTGGCCAACTCGTCGCTGAGCGGTGTATCCAGTACACAGTAACCCTGATGAGGCAACCGTCCGATTACCTGCTCTTGCGCCAGATAGATCAGCGCCCCCCGGATCGGCGAGCGCGACACGCTAAAGCGTTCGGCCAGTTCGACCTCTTTGAGGTGACTGCCGGGTGTTAACTCGCCAGACCGGATCGCAATGAGAATCTGCGAGGCGACTTTAGTCTGAAGTGCGGTGGGTTGGGTCATTGAAAAACGTCCATGGATCAGCAGCCAGACGCTAACTCATGAACTGAAAAACTTCCAGTCAATACAAGCGCATAACGTACCCTGGGGCGATTGCCGGGCACAATCGACACCGCCAGCTGTGGTTTAATTGCGCCCCTCGTTTCTCCCCTGTCTTCTGCCTGCATCAAGGAAATCCCGTTCATGAGTCAGCCTCGCGCAACCAAAGTCCTGGTCATTGGTTACGTGTGGCCCGAGCCACGCTCGTCTGCGGCCAGCGGCCACGTGATGCAAATCCTTGAAACGTTTTTGCAGGAAGGCTGGGACATCACCTTCAGCAGCCCGGCCGGTGTCGGTGAACACAAGGCAGACTTGGCTGAGCTGGGTATTCGTGAAGTCTCCATCGAGCTGAACAACAGCAGTTTCGATGCCTTCATTAGCGATCTGGCTCCGGATATCGTGCTGTTCGATCAGTTCATGATGGAAGAGCAGTTCGGTTGGCGCGTCGAGAAACATTGCCCTGACGCCTTACGCGTACTTGAGACCTCTGATCTGCAAAGCTTGCGACATGCCCGGCACCAACGTCTCAAGGAGCGCTTGAAGGCCAGTGACGACGCCAATGACTTCAGCACGTTGTTTGCACCGGCGTTGCGTGAAGAGTTCGAACTCATGGCCGATACCGATCTGGCCAAGCGCGAAATTGCCGCGCTGTACCGCTGTGACCTGAACCTGATGATTTCGCAGGTGGAAATCGAGTTGCTGGTGGAACAGTTCAAACTGCCACGCCAGTTGCTGCACTGGTGTCCACTGATGATCGACCCGATCACTCAGCCGTTCACACCCTTCGAAGACCGCGCGCACTTCCTCAGCATCGGCAATTTCCGCCACGCCCCGAACTGGGATGCGGTGCTCTGGATGAAAACCACGCTCTGGCCACTGATTCGTCAGCAACTCCCGGGGGCACAGTTGCATATATACGGCGCGTACACACCGCCCAAGGCCACCGCCTTGCACAATGCGGCGCAAGGCTTTCACGTCATGAACTGGGCCGAAGACGCACTGCAAGTGATGTCGAGCGCACGGATCTGCCTGGCACCCTTGCGTTTTGGCGCGGGCATCAAAGGCAAAATTATCGACGCGATGCTCTGCGGCACACCGAACGTCACCACGCCTGTTGGTGCCGAAGGTATGCACGGCGGCTTACCTTGGGCTGGCGCGATAGCCACGTCGGCCAGCGCCATGGCACACGCCGCTGTTGAGCTTTATTCAGACAGGACCTGCTGGGAACAGGCTCAGCATGCCGGTACACAATTACTGACCACTCAATATCAGAGAAACACTCATGGTCCTGCACTGGTGGATCGACTCAATAGTTGTCGTCTGAATCTGGAGCAATTACGGCGCGATAATTTTATCGGAAGCATGTTGCGCCACCATCACCATAAAAGCACTCAATACATGGCACAGTGGATTGAAGCGAAAAACCGTTAGCACCGAGGCACGCATAACAACATCAATACATCACGACAACTTCCCGACACCGAGAACAACTCTTTCTCGGTATTTCCAGTCATTGCCTATTTAAACATCCCACCTTATAAATACCCGCGACTCGTTTGCGCGCACTGCACCGCAACGCGATTACCACTCAACCTATTTATAATCTGGATTCTTAATGGACATTACTAACGCACGTTATCGCGCCACCCGTAACTGGATGAGTTCCTCTCCCGGTATCGATACATTGACCTTTGGCCAAATCATCTGGCCGGGCGCTCATAATTCGGGGATGGACTGGGGCCTTCCCCAACCTTTATACGACTCCGTGATATCGAACTGGATCTTGTGCCAGAACCAGGACTTCCTCTGGCAATTGAGAAACGGTGCCAGGGCCCTGGACCTCAGGTTTGTCAAAGCCCAATCAGGTTTCAGGACATTCCATGGACACGTTCTTGGCCGGTCCCTGGGGGAACTTGTCTCAGCCGTGAATGCCTTTCTGAATGAAAATCCGGATGAATTCATTATTCTTGATCTTCATCAACTCGAAGGGACCGGAAACATCAACTTCGACTACAAAATCTTCAATCAAGCGTTTCTATCAGGGTTAGAGTCCAGACTTGTCCCTTGGGAGCATCAACACCACACCTTGCAACAGCTGAAAACAAATAAGCGGCGACGCGTGGTCGTTGCGGCCTCTTATCACCCTGATCTTGATAGGCGTTATTTCTGGGCCGGCATACGCCATAAGTGGGCGGGTGAGGCAATCGTTAATACCGCTGATATTAGTCGACATATTGGAGATGTATTGAAGAGTCCCCCAACGAATACGCCGTGGTCGTTATCCGCCACGAGCTATAGCCCGTTCAAAGGCCCAACAAAACTGACGAAAGAACTTAATGATTGGTTCTTTCCTGGCGGAGGACTTATTGAGTACGCGAGCATTATCAATGTCGATTTTTTTGATGAGAGCGAGATCGTTAAGTATTGCGCAATGGCGACCGATCGCGTTGCCGAGAATCAAGCCCTGCACCGATAAGCACCAAAAGTATTCCGTGCCCTATCATGGCCATTCTTGAGCAAATATTTCAGCGCCTTGAAATAACGTAATGCACTGCTACCCTTCCAAGTACTTCAATCACAGAATATTTCGACACTCTCCCTTCACGGATGACAGGGGATAGTTTAACTAACAGGGAGTAACCATGCCACAAATGACCACTGGACACCTCAACAAGCAGGGCTGGATGGGTGAAGTACTTAATATTCAGTTCATGAAGCTCACTGACATTATCTGGCCCAGCGCGCACAACTGCGGCATGGATAAAAAAGCCCCCAACTACGAGGTCGTTATCGGTAACTGGACCACCTGCCAGAACGACTCTTTTGGCTGGCAGTTATCAAGCGGGGCGCGGGTATTCGACATCCGACTGGGATACAAGCGCGGTCTAGACCAGGATATTTTCTACTTCCATCACAACGGGCATGAGTCCCACCGGGTGCTGGAAGAACTGATAGACGCTGTCTTGAGTTTTCTGGCGCAACACTCAACCGAGTTCATCATTCTTGACTTTCACGCATTGGCTGACGGTGACAAACCGTTCAACTTCAAAGCCTTCAACGATCTACTTATACGCAGACTCGGTTCCAGAATCATCCCACCCTCGAACATGGAAAAGTCTATTGGTGAACTAAAACGCATCAGTGATTTAAAAAGAATAGTCATGAGGGCTCCCGCTTCGCGGGATCTCAACGATGATTATTTCGGGTACACGATTCCGCATAAATGGAATGGAACAACGTTCACCGATGCTGACGATCTGAAAACACACATAACCAGCACACTGGATACCCTCTACCCGCGCCTTACCTGTGGTCCTTGTCGGCAACCAGCTTTACGTTTCTGGGCGGCCCCATCGACATCAAGAACCATATCAACGACTGGTTTCATTCATCCCGCGACTGGATTGCGCGGTGCAGCATCATTAATACCGATTTCATCGATGAGTCCGAGATTGTTCGCTACTGCTGGGTTGGCAGCAGCATGAAAGGCGCTTACATCAGAGGCTGATGGATAGGCGCCCAAAGGCTGGTGCTACACCACGCTAAAGAGGCATGATCAGGGCGCAATAACAATAAAAGTGCCCAGACATGACCCGAGCAGCCAGAGTCACCGACCCTTCCTACGAATTGATGGACGACCATAACGGGTTGTCCATCATCTATCGCCAGCACGGATTTCCCTGCCCGCTGGTGCGCTGGCATTTTCACAAGGAATACGAACTGCACCTGATTGTCGCAAGCTCGGGCAAGGTGTTCATCGGCGACTACATCGGCAACTTCTATCCCGAAACACTGTTCCTGACCGGCCCCAACCTGCCCCACAACTGGATCAGCCAGGTCGCCGAAGACGAAGTGGTGCCCAAGCGCGACATGCTGGTGAACTTCACCGATGAGTTGTTCGAAAGTGGCCATCAGGTGTTTGCCGAACTCAAGAGCCTGACGCCCCTGCTGGAGCGTGCGCAGTACGGCATCGAGTTTCGCTGTAAACAGACGATCCGCCAGGCCATGACCTTGATGCAGCGGATTGCCGACGCCAAAGGCGTTACCCGCCTCGGGTACTTTTTCATCCTGCTGGAGCTGTTGGTTGCCTGCGACGACTACCAGTTACTGTCCGGGGCAACCACGCCACAGCTAGCCGACGAACATAACATCGACCGCACCAACCGGGCGGTGGATTACATCTTTGCCCATTACGCTCGCGAACTGCCGCTGGAAGAAGTCGCCGAATATCTGGGCATGAAGCCGACCTATTTCTCCCGGGTTTTCAAGCAGGCCACCGGGCGTTGTTTTGTCGAGTTCGTCAATCGCTTGCGCATCAGCAAATCCTGCGAGTTACTGGCCGATGGCGATAAACCGGTGACCGATGTGTGTTTCGAGTCGGGCTTCAACAATATTTCCAACTTCAACCGGCGTTTTCAGCAACTCAAAGGCATGACCCCTTCCCATTACCGTCGCCTGGCGGTGCAACGTTTGACTGAGCAAAATCTCGGTTAGCCCAAGAGATCGTCCGAACGCGGCCCGAACCTTCGGCAGCTCCTACGTGGGTAATCCTCTGTAGGAGCTGCCGAAGGCTGCGATCTTTTCATGTGCAAAATAGTATCAGTACTCGTGCTACCAACGATTTGTCATCGCGTGTGTTGAGAGCTGTAATTGGTCTCAGATTCTTCCTACCTCCGGAAGACACAAAAACAATAACTGTCCTTCTGCTGTCCCCTGGACTCAGAAGAGGAGTGCGTGATGAAACCCACTGTAAAAGCTCTGCTTGCCTGCACCTGCATGACCCTCAGCGGCGTCAGCCTTGGCGCACAAACCCTGACCATTGCCACCGTCAACAACAGCGACATGATCCGCATGCAGAAGCTCTCGAAAACCTTCGAGGCCGAGCACCCGGAGATCAAGCTCAATTGGGTAGTGCTGGAAGAAAACGTGCTGCGTCAACGTCTGACCACCGACATCGCCACCCAGGGCGGCCAGTTCGATGTGCTAACTATCGGCATGTACGAAGCTGCACTCTGGGGCGCCAAGGGTTGGCTGGAACCGATGAGGGATCTACCCGCCAGTTACGCCCTCGACGACGTATTCCCCTCGGTGCGTGAAGGCCTGTCGGTCAAGGGCACGCTCTACGCCCTGCCGTTCTACGCCGAAAGCTCCATGACCTATTACCGCACCGACCTGTTCAAGGACGCAGGCCTTGCCATGCCCGAGCATCCGACCTGGGAGCAGATCGGCGAATTCGCCGGCAAACTCAACAAACCCGATCAGGAACAGTACGGTATCTGCCTGCGCGGCAAGGCCGGTTGGGGCGAGAACATGGCATTGATCACCACCATCGCCAATGCCTACGGCGCACGCTGGTTCGATGAGAAGTGGCAACCGGAATTCAGCGGTCTGGAGTGGAAGAATGCGCTGAACTTCTACGTCGAGACCATGAAGAGTTCCGGCCCGCCCGGTGCTTCCAGCAACGGTTTCAACGAGAACCTCGCACTGTTCAATAGCGGCAAGTGCGCGATCTGGGTCGACGCCAGCGTCGCTGGCTCGTTCGTCACCGACAAGACTCAAAGCAAAGTCAGCGACCACGTCGGCTTCACCTACGCCCCCCATCAAGTGACCGACAAAGGCTCGGCCTGGTTGTACTCCTGGGCGCTGGCGATCCCCTCCAGCTCCAAAGCCAAGGATGCGGCGAAAACCTTCAGCGCCTGGGCCACCTCCAAAGAGTACGGCGCACTGGTGGCCGAGAAGGACGGCATCGCCAACGTGCCGCCAGGCACCCGCGCTTCGACCTACAGCGACGCTTACATGAGCGCCGCGCCGTTCGCCAAGGTCACGCTGGAGTCGTTGAAGGTTGCCGATCCGGGCAAACCGACCCTCAAACCGGTGCCTTACATCGGCATCCAGTTAGTGACCATTCCTGAGTTCCAGGCTGTTGGCACCCAGGTCGGCAAGCTGTTCTCCGCCGCGCTGATCGGCCAGACCACGGTCGACCAGGCGCTGGCGGCCGCCCAGCAAACCACCGAACGTGAAATGAAGCGCGCGGGTTATCCCAAATAATAACTGCCTCTGTAGGAGCAAGGCTTGCCCGCGATTGCCGCAATGCGGTCTGTCAGATGAACCTCATTATCGTTCATCGCTAGCAAGCTCAGCTCCTACAAGAGCTGTCACCAATCGGTTCTGATCGCCATGAATACCTCGACTATCAAAGCACATATGGAAATCCCGGCGCCGCTGCGTAAGAGCCGGCTGACCAACCCAGGCTGGTTTCTGGTCAGCCCTTCGGTGGCCCTGTTGCTGCTGTGGATGATCGTGCCACTAGGCATGACCCTGTACTTTTCATTGATCCGCTACAACCTGCTCTACCCCGGCGACAACGCGTTCGTGGGGCTGGAGAACTTCAGCTACTTCCTGACCGACTCGGGCTTCCTGCCGGGCGCCACCAACACCTTATTACTGGTCGGCAGCGTGCTGTTGATCAGCGTGGTGTTCGGGGTACTGATCAGCGCCCTGCTGGAAGCCAGTGAGTTCCTGGGGCGCGGTATCGTGCGGGTGATGTTGATCTCGCCGTTCTTCATCATGCCCACCGTCGGTGCGCTGATCTGGAAGAACCTGATTTTCCATCCGGTCTCGGGGATTCTCGCTGCCGCGTGGAAGCTCTTCGGCGCTCAACCCGTGGACTGGCTGGCGCACTACCCGCTGCTGTCGATCATCATCATTGTCTCGTGGCAATGGCTGCCCTTCGCGATCCTGATCCTGATGACCGCCATGCAGTCGCTGGACCAGGAACAGAAAGAAGCGGCACGCCTGGATGGCGCCGGACCGATCGCGATCTTCTGGCACCTGACCTTGCCGCACCTGGCACGGCCGATTGCCGTGGTGGTAATGATCGAAACTATCTTCCTGCTCTCGGTATTCGCCGAAATCTTCACCACCACCAACGGCGGCCCCGGCTACGCCTCGACCAACCTCGCCTACCTGATCTACAACCAGGCGCTGGTGCAGTTCGACGTCGGCATGGCCTCCGCCGGAGGGTTGATCGCGGTGGTGATTGCCAACATCGCAGCGATCATCCTGGTGCGGATGCTCGGCAAAAACCTGACTGACAAAGCCTGAGGCCTGCCATGACCCTTCAACAATCCCGTCGTTTGCAAAGCCTGTTGCTCGGCACCCTGGCCTGGGCCATCGCGATCCTGATTTTCTTCCCGATCTTCTGGATGGTGCTGACCAGTTTCAAAACCGAAATCGATGCGTTCGCCACGCCGCCGCAGTTCATCTTCACCCCCACTCTGGAGAACTATCTGCACATCGAGGAGCGCAGCGGTTACTTCAGTTTTGCCTGGAACTCGGTGGTGATTTCGTTCAGCGCTACAGCTCTGTGCCTGCTGATCGCAGTGCCGGCGGCGTACTCCATGGCGTTCTACGAAACCCAGCGCACCAAAGGCACGCTGCTGTGGATGCTCTCGACCAAAATGCTGCCGCCGGTGGGCGTGCTGATGCCGATCTACCTGCTGGCCAAGAGTTTCGGCCTGCTCGATACACGGATCGCGCTGATCATCATCTACACGCTGATCAATCTGCCGATTGTGGTCTGGATGATTTACACCTACTTCAAGGACATCCCCAAGGACATCCTCGAAGCCGCCCGCCTGGATGGCGCCACCCTGTGGCAGGAAATGGTCCGGGTGCTGCTGCCGATCGCCAAGGGCGGGCTGGCGTCGACCGTGTTGCTGTCGCTGATCCTGTGCTGGAACGAGGCGTTCTGGTCACTGAACCTGACCTCATCCAAAGCCGCGCCGCTGACCGCGTTGATCGCCTCCTACTCAAGCCCCGAAGGCTTGTTCTGGGCCAAGCTCTCGGCGGTCTCAACACTGGCCTGCGCACCGATCCTGATCTTCGGCTGGATCAGCCAGAAACAACTGGTCCGCGGCCTGTCCTTCGGCGCCGTGAAATAACGCCCCTTTCGAATTATTAAAAGCGGAGGCCCGTCATGGCCCACCTGAAAATCAAGAATCTGCAAAAAGGTTTCGAAGGCTTTTCCATCATCAAAGGCATCGACCTTGAAGTGAACGACCGCGAGTTCGTGGTCTTCGTCGGCCCGTCCGGCTGCGGTAAATCGACTCTGCTGCGGTTGATTGCCGGGCTTGAAGAAGTCACCGCTGGCACCATCGAACTGGATGGGCGCGACATCACCGAAGTCAGCCCGGCCAAGCGTGACCTGGCGATGGTGTTCCAGACTTATGCCCTGTATCCGCACATGAGCGTGCGCAAAAACATGTCTTTCGCCCTCGACCTGGCCGGCGTGAACAAGGCTGAGGTGGAGAAAAAGGTCAACGAAGCGGCGCGTATTCTCGAACTCGGGCCGATGCTCGAACGCAAGCCGAAACAGCTCTCCGGTGGCCAGCGTCAGCGCGTAGCGATTGGCCGGGCGATTGTGCGCAACCCGAAGATCTTCCTGTTCGACGAACCACTGTCCAACCTCGACGCCGCCCTGCGGGTACAGATGCGCCTGGAACTGGCGCGCCTGCATAAAGAACTGCAAGCGACGATGATCTACGTGACCCACGACCAGGTTGAAGCCATGACCCTGGCCGACAAAGTCGTGGTGCTCAACGGTGGCCGGATCGAACAGGTCGGCTCGCCGCTGGAGCTCTATCACCAGCCGGCCAACCTGTTTGTCGCAGGCTTTCTCGGCACACCGAAAATGGGCTTTCTCAAGGGCAAGGTCAGCCGCATCGATCGCCAGGGCTGTGAAGTCCGGCTCGATGCCGGGACGCGCATCAGCCTGCCGCTGAGCGGCGCCAATCTCAACGTCGGTGACGCAGTGACGCTGGGTATTCGCCCGGAACACCTGAACCTCGCGCAACCCGGCGACTGCACCTTGCAGGTCACCGCCGATGTCAGCGAACGCTTGGGCAGCGACACCTTCTGCCACGTTCTGACCGCCTCCGGTGAAGCCCTGACCATGCGTATTCGCGGTGATCTGGCGAGTCGCTATGGCGAGCAACTGAACCTGCATCTGGACGCCGAACACTGCCACTTATTCGATGCCAACGGGGTGGCCGTGGCCAGACCGCTGCGCGCCGCTGCCTGATTGCCGAGACCCGACATGAAATTGAATAAACCCAACCTCACCCGTCTGGCACCAGAAGTGGCTCTGCCCGCCTACGCCCTGAGCGCTACCCGCCACGGCATCGCCCACATCGGCGTCGGCGGTTTCCATCGCGCCCATCAGGCCTATTACACCGATGCCTTGATGAACTTGGGCGAAGGTCTGGACTGGAGCATTTGCGGCGTTGGCCTGCGCGCCGAAGATCGCCGCGCCCGGGACGATCTGGCCGGCCAGGACTACCTGTTCACCCTGTTTGAACTGGGCGATACCGATGACACTCAGGTCCGGGTCATCGGCGCCATCAGCGACATGCTGCTGGCCGAAGACGGCACTCAGGTGCTGATCGATAAACTCGCCAGTCCGGACATACGCATCGTCTCGCTGACCATCACCGAGGGTGGTTACTGCATTGACGACAGCAGCGGCGAGTTCATGGCCCAGCTGCCACAGATCCAGCATGACCTGGCTCACCCAAACAGTCCGAAAACCGTGTTCGGTTTCCTCTGCGCAGCCCTGGCCAAACGCCGTGCCGCCGGCACTCCAGCATTCACTTTGATGTCCTGCGATAACCTGCCACACAACGGCGCGGTCACCCGCAAGGCCCTGCTGGCCTTCGCCGCGCTGCGCGATGCGGACTTGCGGGACTGGATCGCCGCGAACGTCAGTTTCCCCAACGCCATGGTCGACCGCATCACCCCGATGACCAGCTCGGCTCACCGCTTGCAACTGCACGACGAGCACGGCATTGACGATGCCTGGCCAGTGGTCTGTGAACCCTTCGCGCAATGGGTGCTGGAAGACAACTTCGTCAATGGCCGCCCGGCCTGGGAGAAGGTCGGGGTGCAGTTCACCGACGACGTGACGCCCTATGAAGAGATGAAAATCAAACTGCTCAACGGCAGCCACCTGGCCCTGACCTATCTGGGCTTTCTCAAAGGCTATCGCTTCGTCCACGAAACCATGAACGACCCGCTGTTCGTGCGTTATATGCGCGCCTACATGGACCTGGACATAACCCCGCAATTGGCACCCGTGCCGGGCATCAACCTGGCGGATTACAAGAACACCCTGGTCGAGCGTTTCTCCAATCAGGCGATTGCCGATCAGCTGGAGCGCGTTTGCTCCGACGGTTCGTCGAAGTTTCCCAAGTTCACCGTGCCGACCATCAACCGCTTGATTGCCGATGGACGAGAGACCAAGCGTGCGGCGTTGGTAGTGGCGGCGTGGGCCTTGTATCTGAAGGGTGTCGATGAGAACGGCGATACCTACTTGATTCCTGATCCACGGGCGGAATTCTGTCAGGCACTGGTGGCCGATGATCCGTTGATCACTCAGCGACTGCTGGAAGTTGAAGAGATCTTTGGCACGGCGATACCCCATTCTCCGGAATTTGTTGCAGCGTTCGAGTGGTGCTGTAACAGCCTGCGTGAACATGGCGTGACACGGACCCTGGAGCGGGTGTTGGCGTGAGCACGGTGGTGAACGTGCTGCCGTCTTCGCGAGCAAGCCCGCTCCCACATTAATCGTTGTCGAACACAAGATCTGTGTTCACTGAAGATCTACTGTGGGAGCGGGCTTGCTCGCGAATGGGTTCACCGAGATCGACCTGACACACCTAGGATCTTCCATGACAAACCAATTATTCCTCGGCATCGACTGCGGCACCCAAGGGACCAAAGCGCTGGTCCTCGATTCGAGCAGCGGTAAAGTCCTCGGCCAAGGCGCCGCCGCCCACAACCTGATCAGCGGCGCCAATGGCCGTCGTGAGCAAGACCCGGCCCAATGGCTAGAGGCATTAACCCTCGCCACTCGCCGGGCCTTGCTCGCCGCCAACATCAGCGGCCAGGAGATTCTTGGTATCGGCATCTCAGGTCAGCAACACGGGCTAGTCCTGCTCGATGAACAAGGCCAGGTCCTGCGCCCGGCCAAGCTGTGGTGCGACACCGAAACCACCGCAGAAAACCACCGGTTGCTGGCTCATCTGGGCGGTGAAAGCGGCTCGCTGGAACGTCTCGGCGTGGTCATCGCACCGGGTTATACCGTGTCCAAACTGTTGTGGACCCAAGAGCAGCATCCGCAGATTTTCGCCCGCATCGCTCACATTCTGTTGCCCCACGACTACCTCAACTATTGGCTGACCGGGCGCTGTTGCAGTGAGTTCGGCGACGCTTCGGGCACCGGCTACTTCAATGTGCGAAGCCGCCAGTGGGACGAAGAGCTACTGGGTGACATCGACCCCAGCGGACGTTTGCAAGCGGCGCTGCCCGAACTGCTGGAAGCGCATCAAGAGGTCGGCACGATTTTGCCGAACATTGCCGAGCAGTTGGGCATCAACCCTCGGGCATTGGTTGCCAGCGGCGGTGGCGACAACATGATGGGCGCCCTCGGCACCGGCAATATCCAGCCTGGCGCGATCACCATGAGCCTGGGCTCTTCGGGCACCGTGTATGCCTACGCCGAGCAACCCAAGGTCAGCCCGGACGCGTCGGTCGCCACATTCTGCTCCTCCAGCGGTGGCTGGCTGCCGTTGATTTGCACGATGAACCTGACCAATGCGACCAGCGCGGTTCGTGAGCTGTTCGATCTGGACCTTTCGCAGTTCAATGCGCGGGTCGAACAGTCACCGATTGGCGCCGAAGGTGTGAGCATGCTGCCGTTCCTCAACGGCGAGCGCGTTCCCGCCCTGCCCCATGCCACCGGTAGCTTGCTGGGGCTGAATATGAGCAACCTGACCCAGGCCAACCTCTGCCGTGCAGTGGTCGAAGGCACGACCTTCGGTTTGCGTTATGGTCTTGACCTGCTGCGCCACAACGGATTGCACAGCCGCAGCATTCGCCTCACCGGTGGCGGCTCAAAAAGCCCGGTATGGCGGCAGATGGTCGCGGACATTATGAACACCCCTGTGATTTGCACCGAACACAGCGAGGCCGCGGCACTCGGCGCGGCGATTCAGGCAGCGTGGTGCGAGTCGCAGACCGGGACCCAGCAAAGCCTGTTGGCGTTGTGTGAGCGCTGTGTCAGCCTCGATCCCACCAGCGAAACCCAACCCGTCGCGGCGAATGTAGCGGCCTACCAACAGGCCTATGAGCGCTATCGACAACAGGTCGCAACCCTTTAAAGAGTGAACAATTATGTATCTGGTGTGTGGCGAAGCGCTGTTCGATTTCTTCAGCGAAAACGAGGCCAGCGGTCAGGCTTCAAAAGTGAATTACAAGGCGATTGCCGGCGGATCACCGTTCAACGTCGCAGTCGGCCTACGTCGTTTGGGGGTGGACGCGGCGCTGTTCGCCGGGCTGTCCACCGACTACCTCGGCCGCCGCTTGCAACAAGTGCTGGCGGACGAAGGGGTATGTCCGGACTATCTGCTGGACTTCGATGCGCCCACCACTCTGGCGATGGTCGCGGTGGGCGCCAACGGCTCGCCGCATTACAGCTTTCGCGGTGAAGGCTGCGCTGATCGTCAACTCACGCTTGCCCATCTGCCAGAGTTGAACGACCAGGTGCGTGGTCTGCACATCGGCTCGTTCTCGCTGGTGGTGCAACCGATTGCCGACACACTGCTTGCGCTGGTGCGCCGGGAAAGCGGCAAACGCCTGATCAGCCTCGACCCGAATGTGCGACTCAATCCCGAGCCGAACATCGAATTGTGGCGTTCGCGGATTGCGGAGTTGGTCACGCATGCCGACCTGATCAAAGTCAGCGACGAAGACTTGAGCCTGCTGTATCCGGATCGCGACCCGCAGAGCGTGATCGACGGCTGGCTGGAGCATCGCTGCCAATTGGTGTTCCTGACCCGTGGCGGTCAGGGCGCGACGGTGTTCAGTCGTCGCCACGGCAGTTGGTCCGCGCCGGCGAGCCCGGTGGTCATTGCGGACACCGTCGGTGCCGGCGACACCTTCCAGGCCGCGTTGATTACCTGGCTGACCGAGCAACAGCTCGATTCGGTCGACGGCTTGCAGCGCTTGAGCCGCGAACAGATCGACGCGATGCTCAGGTTCGCAATAAGCGCTGCAGCCCTGACCTGCAGCAAGACCGGACCGGATTTGCCGTATCGACATCAGTTGGAAATGCGCTGAATGTGAGGGACTCTTCGCGAGCAAGCCCGCTCCCACACTTGATCTGAGGTGCTCACAAATTTTGTGTCCACCGACAATCCAATGTGGGAGCGGGCTTGCTCGCGAAGGCGGTCTATTTCAAACCGCCATTCTCACAGTCACAACACCGAAAAGTTGTAACTCACCGGCCATTTGCGCCTTGAACCGATGGATTTAATCCTGCACCATCGCGCCCTGGTTATTCAAAGGACGGAATCAAAGGCATGCTGGATGCTAACGCTACCCATATTTCTCTTACGCTCGAAGGTGTTTCCACTGACCTTCAGGTGCTCAGTTTCGTAGGCCGCGAAGCCCTCAATCAGCCGTTCTGCTTTGACATCGAGCTGGTCAGTTCCCGTCCCGACCTCAAGCTTGAAGAGTTGCTGCACAAACCCGCCTGCCTGACCTTCGGCAGCACCGGTGAAGGCATCATTCATGGCCTGGTCTACCGCATCGCTCAGGGCGATTCGGGCAAAAGCCTGACGCGCTACAGCATCAGCCTGACCCCGCAGCTCAACTACCTGCGGCACAACCATGACCAGCAGATATTCCAGCAGTTGAGCGTGCCGAAGATCATCGCCCAGGTCCTCGAAGCCCGCGGCATTCTGTCCGACGCCTACCGCTTCCAGCTTGGCGCGATCTACCCCGAGCGCGTGTACTGCGTGCAGTACGACGAGTCCGACCTGCATTTCATCCAGCGCCTGTGTGAAGAAGAAGGCATTCACTTCCACTTCCAGCACAGTGCCAGCGGCCACACCCTGGTGTTCGGCGATGACCAGACGGTGTTCCGCAAACTCGCGCCCGTGAGCTATCAGCAAGACTCCGGCATGAGCGCCGACAAGCCGGTGATCAAGCGTTTCAACCTGCGCCTTGAAACCCGCACCAGTCGCGTCAGCCGCCGCGACTACGACTTCGAAAAACCGCGCATCCTTCCTGAAGGCGCGGCCAGCAGCACGTTCCTGCCAGACCTGGAAGACTACGACTACCCCGGCCGCTTCACCGACCGTTTGCGCGGTAAACAGCTGGCGACCCGTGCCCAGGAGCGCCACCGCAGTGACTACCAGTTGGCCGAAGGCAAAAGCGATCAACCGATCCTGGTCAGCGGTCACTTCCTGGCCTTGAGCGAACACCCCAGGTCTGAGTGGAACGATCTCTGGCTGCTGCTGGAGGTCATTCACGAAGGCAAGCAACCGCAAGTGCTGGGCGAATCCATCACCAGTGACGTCACCCAGAACAAGGATGACTTCCACCAGGGTTACCGCAACCGCTTCCTCGCGACCCCGTGGGACGCGCACTTCCGCCCTGCCCTCGAACACCCGAAACCAAAAGTACTGGGCAGCCAGACCGCTGTGGTCACCGGCCCCAACGGCGAAGAAATCCACTGTGACGAATACGGCCGCATCAAGGTGCAATTTTACTGGGACCGCGACGGCCAGGCCGACGACAAAACCAGTTGCTGGGTTCGCGTAGCCAGCGGCTGGGCCGGTAGCGCCTACGGCGGCATCGCCATCCCGCGCATCGGCATGGAAGTGCTGGTGACCTTCCTCGAAGGCGATCCCGACCAGCCTTTGGTCACCGGTTGCCTGTACCACAAGGAAAACGTCGTCCCCTACGACCTGCCGGCGAACAAAACCCGCAGCACCTTCAAGACCCTCAGCTCACCGGGCGGCAAGGGCTACAACGAGCTGCGCATCGAAGACAAGAAAGGCGCCGAGCAAATCTACCTGCACGCCCAGCGCGACTGGGACGAAAACGTCGAGCACGACCAGAAAATCCGCGTCGGCAACGAACGCCACGACACCGTCGAAGCCAACACCCTCACCGAACTCAAGGCCGAAGAGCACCGCATCACCCATCTGGATCGCAAGACCGAAGCGCGGGCGGACGACCACCTGACAGTCGGCGTGACTCAGCATGTGAAGGTTGGCACTGCGCAGTTTGTCGAGGCAAGTCAGGAAATTCATTACCACGCCGGTGAAAAGGTCGTGGTGGAAGGCGGGATGGAACTGACGGCCAAGGCTGGTGGGAGTTTTGTCAAGGTTGATGCAGGGGGTGTGACTATCAGCGGTGCCAACGTCAAGGTTAACTCCGGCGGCGCTCCAGGTGCGGGGACAGGCATTCAGATTCTCGAACCGGTCATCCCATGGGCTGCCGCCAAGGACGAGGCTGGCGCCCTGCTCGTCCCGGCTGCCGTGCAAATGTCCATGGCCAAAGCCGCCCGCGCGGCCGGCGATACTCGCTGCCCGATTTGCGAAGCCTGCCGTGAAGGCAAATGCGATTTGGGGACGGCGGCATGAGCGATGTACTCAACAGCTGGCTCAGCGAACAGGCCCAACTCAACCGTGTCCTGATCCTGTCCCTGGACAGCCTCGCCGAACCGAACCCGGTCAACTCGCTGTACAGCGCCGGCCTGATGCAACGCTCGGTACAACTCTATCGACGCACCCCATACGCCGACTTCGCCGCCATCAGCCCTTGGCTGACCGAACTGCACAACCCCGGCGCCGAGGCCTTCCGCCAACTGCTGGACGACCCTCAGCGCAATTGGGGCTGGATTGGCAGCATGGACAAAGCCGACCTCGACGCTCTGACCCAACACTGGCAAGCGCGAATGGTCATCGATGAAGACGGCGAGCGTTCGTTGTTCCGTTTTCAGGACAACCGGGTGATCGCTCGCTGCCTGACCACCCTCAACGAAACCGAATACCCGCTGCTACTTGGCCCGATCAGCAGCGTGCTGTATTGGGATGTAGACCAGTGGAAAAGCGTGGACAACGCCAGACCCGGTGTGTACCCGGTGCCGAATCCAGCGCCTTGGTTGCGCACCCCGGAGTCAGGCGAACAAGCCCGCAGCATCCTGCGCGACAACCTCAAACGCTGGCTGCTGACCTACCACGTCGAAGCCGCCGCCGGCCTGGCAGAAACCCGTGTGGTCAGCGAGTGGCTTGAGGAACAGATGGACCTGATGGACCTGTGGCAATGGAAAACCCCGGAACAAAGGGAGTTGATGCTGAGCCGCAGATTGAATCCCAAGTGCATGGAAGATGCAGCCTGGGAGCCATTGCCGGGTGAAACGCCGGATGTGCATTTTGCGCGGTGCCAGCGAGTGTTTGCTGATACGAATGTGGATACTGACGTTTGAGTGCCAGTAAATGGGCAATGCTGGGGTTAGGACTGGCGCTTGGCGGGTGTAGTTGGGTTGGCCAGATGGCGCAGGACAGTGTTGAGGGTGCCACCAGTTATTACAGCTCAGACCATTTCACTTTGGTGGTGACGGTGCCTGCGAATTTTGGGTTTACCTCTAAAGCACAGTATTCGCCTAAAGAGCGTCAGGACTGCACGGTTTACAGTCCGGGGTTGGGCGGTTCTGTTACTCGCCAGCAGCAGAAATCCGATAAGACCGTTGCAAAAAGTACTGAGCAAACCCTCTCAACGGAAATACCGTTGGAATACCACATTGCGGGTTGCGCGATGGAAATTACCAGGGTGGATTATGAGGTTGATGCTACTTATGGTTCCGACGCTTGGGACCATGATCTCGACCATGCAGGTGGATTGGCAATTGTAGAGACAGCATCGGCAACGACTCCCGACGGCACCGAACAAAGAGGTTTGTGTACTTGGCTTTTCCAAATAAGTACTGCAAAAGCTAAAAAAGGTGAGATTGAAAAAATCCTGTCTTGCTCCGCTGCAGATATCGCATGGAATGTTCCTGAGGATCGGTTCAAAAAACGTAAACCCGGAGGTGTCGCCGTGAGAAGTGAACTGACAAATAAAACCGTCAGCGTGACGTTCAGGCAGTCTGCTAAGGAAAAACCTAGCTACCAAGGGTATTGGTTCAAAGCTCCAGACGGCTGGAAACCTTGTACTGGTAGGTGGGGCACTGAACGTGAAGAGCTGTGTACAACTCCTCCAAAATTTAGAACTTTTAAGATGGGCGTTCATGAATGTACCGTCTATCCAAACTGTACTGAGCAGGGAGCATTAAATGACTAACAATTTTTTTTCATGCGGCTTCAGGTCTGTATTTTTTCTTGCTCTACCGATGATGGGCGCTTGCAGCTGGGCCGGCCAAATGGCCAAGGACACAGCTGAAGGTATCACCAGCAATTACGGGAGCGAACATTTCACTCTGGTGGCCAGCCTCCCTGCGAATTTCGGTTTTACCTCCAAGGCTCAGTACACACCCAAAGAAGGCCAGGACTGTCAGGTTTACAGCCCAGGCTTAGGTGGCTCGGTGACTCGCCAACAACAGAAATCAGATAAGACCGTTGCAAAAAATACGGAACAGACGGTTTCTACAGAAATACCGCTGGAGTACCACATTGCAGGGTGCGCGATGGAGCTCGCCAGAGTGGATTACGAAATTAATGCCACGTACGGTCCTGACGCTTGGGATCATGGCTTGGATCATGCTGGAGGACTGTCAGTGATAACCTCTTCTACTGACAGCGAATCCAGATCATATTCAAATATTCAAGAACAACGTGCGCTGTGTACGTGGTTATTTCAAATCAGTACGGCGAAAGCAAAAAAGGATGGCATTGAAAAAATCCTGTCATGCAGTGCAGCTGATGATAACTGGAAAATATCAAGCAACTACTTTGAACGACGAAAGCCTGGTGGCGTAGTAAACAAAGAAGTACTAAACCAAAAAACAGTGAAGATTACCTTTCGCCAATCGGAAGTTGAAGAGCCTTCAAAAAACAACCGTTGGATTCAGACCGCTACTGGTTGGAAGCCGTGCCAAGGCACTGCCACGTCAAACCGTTGTGCGTCTCCCCCAATCTTTAAAACATTCAAAATGAATGGACGCGATTGTGCGGTTTATCCAGCCTGCAGTGAATAAGGACGTTACTAATGCAGACTCAGCAAAATAGCTTACTAGGCGATCAGTCGCGATCCTGCCCACTGAAAGGTGATTGGCTTAGTTTCAGACTTGTAGATGAATTCGGTGATGGCAAACCTTATGCGAGTTTAAAATTTGAGCTCACCGATTCAGAAGGTGAAAAACAATCTGGCACGTTGGACGCCGATGGATATGCAAAGGTTATTGGACATTATAGTGGTCCGCTAATACTGACTCTTGCTAATGGCTATTCAGGTAAAGAAAGCTGGTACGAAGATCTATACGATAGAAAGGATTACCGAATTCCACTGACGGACCTTCAAGTAGCTGCTGAAAAAACTCTACGTCGTCCTATTGGCAGCACCGGAAAAACGGGCGCGTATCGAGCAGCGGCAGAAAAAGGCGAGTATCACAATGTAGAAGTGCGCGAGCTTGTTAAGTTTACAAAGCATCTGCCTCCGGCAGCAAAGCTGTCCAATCCTGTTCCAGCCGGTTGCGCCAAACTGGCTCGTGATTTCGCAGGCGATAAAGTGCCGAGTTTTGGCGTAGGGCTGCTCCCGGAAAAGCATTACGTATTGGAAGTGCGGGCGCTGCGTGCATTTCGACCGTTGCTGTCACTGGCCCCTGAATTCAGCGCCCTCAACCTTTATCAGTTGTCGCTGCTGGCCACACTGAGTTACGGCGCCTTCGGCCAGGTCCCGGAAACGCTGGCAAAATCCGAAAAGCCCAAAAAAGACTTTGCCTTTTCCTATCCGCAGAAAGGCACTATCGGGCACGTGTTGAATACATGCCTGGCCTGTTACGAGGAGCCAACGCGTTACGCGGACTCCAAGCAATCCGCTTATCCGCTGGTTGAAGATGTGCCCTATTCAAAACGCTTGGAAATCGTTCCCTTTGACCCGGAGCGTTATCCGCAAAATGACCCTGCATCAGGGGAGAAGCTGGAAACACCATCGTCAGTACACTTCTTCAACGATGCCAGGCAGGGAGCAACTGACTGGACAAATACCGATACGCAAGCCTATGCCACCCATGATGATCGAGTAGTGTTGATTGGCGTCCGGGGAACAGCTGAAGGCTGGGACGGCTGGCGTGACGCAGATGCCCAGCAAGTACCCATTGAAGGTGGAGCAGGCAAAGCACACCAGGGTTTCTATGAAGCCTTCATGGCGCTCCGCCCTTTCATAGAAGATTACATACGCCGTTTCCGTACGGACCAAAAAATCCTCGTCTGTGGCCATAGCCTCGGCGGTGCTATTGCTTTGTTACTTGCGGAATGGCTGCGCCGCAACATCACAGATGACGTAATTCTCTACACCTTCGGCTCGCCACGTGCTGGCGACAAGGATTTCGTCGAAGGTGCGGCAGCACTGGTTCATCACCGCATCGTCAATCAAAACGACCCGGTTCCCAGCGTCCCCGCTGGCTGGATGGATACCAAGAAGCCGATCTGGATCACTGGCCTCGCCGCAACGGTGTCAGGTGTTCTGACACCGGCTGTCGGTGGCCTGGTATTCGCAGCGGGCATGACTCGTTTTGGTGGCAAGCCTTACTGGCACCATGGAGAACAGCGGCACTTCATGCCACTGCAGTTACCGGGACGGGTCGTATCCTCCGTACTGTGGAAGCCGGGTTGCGAAGGTTACGAAGAGGCCGCAATGGCACGCTGTGTTGCGCAGATGAAAAACAATGACATGCCTGATCGCAGCCAATTCATGAAACAGGTAATGAACGCAGCCGATCACAAGATGCTCGACGGTTACATTCCAGCATGCTGGGCGTCGTTGCGGCGATGGCAGGAAACACAAAAGACCGGCGGCTGCGTCATCAGCACGACAGAATCGAGTCGATTGCAGCTAGAGGTCGAGACCTATCGTACCGAGCTGAAAAAGTGGCAGAGCAGCACCAACTCAGAGTTTCCCGGTGGAACCTTCGAAGGCCGGCCACGGGATCAGGACCGCCAAACGGCCATCAACCAAGCTGTACGACACAATGAAAAAGAACTGGCAGCCATCGAAACTACGCTTAAGAAGCTCACTGTGTTGAGCAGCACCAAGCTTACGCTCGCCGATGTCTATGGTGATCGCACCGAACTGGCTGATCTTGGTGTCCACATCGACCGCTGGTCCGCGCACACGGAAAACCAGGCGTCAGTGCGGATCGCTCAGATTCCGCCGTCCACCTCGGTGAGCATGGCCTGATCAGGGCATTAACGGTCGGTTTGAAGCGGGCATGGTTTATGGCGGGGCGGAGGGTTATATGCGCCCTGCCCCTGCAGCCCGACTCAACGCAGGTATTCAGGAATATGGTCAGATGAGAACACAGGAAAGGAGGACAGATTTATTTAAATGCCTTTTCTGATGAAATTGGCTCTTAAACAAACCTATCCCCTATCTTCTCAACCAGCGACTAACCCTACACCTTAACCCGATACTCCACCGGATTCGGTGGGTCGAGGTTGTCCATGGCGCGGTCTATCAGCAGTTGTGCGCCTTCGGCCATGCGGTAGATGGCCAGGGCGACGTTGCGGCGCGAGCCTTCGATTTCGAAAGCGAGGTCGCCGGCGATGGCTTTGATGGAGGCGATGTCTTCGGAGGCGTTGGCCAGGAGGCTGTCGGTGTCGACGTCTGGGGCGACGATGAAGAGTTGGCCTTTGCGGGCATCGGCGAGATGGATTTTGTTGCGTGGTGGGATCAGGTGGTGGTCGAGGGCGCGTTCGGCGGCTTCGTGGAGTTTTTTCGAATCCAGAGATTCGTAGGGGGAAGTTGCTGGGTCTTCTGGTGGGTTCGGTGTTGGTTTGAACATGATCGGGCTCCACTTTATCTATGGAAGCTGACCCGGTTCGCTTGCACGCGAATGAGGGTGGCAGCCATGTGCGGGGTGCAAGACCGAGTAAACCGCCCACAAAACCTCGGCAGACCCGAAGGTCTCCCGCACACAGCCGCCATAAAGCATAAGTAACGAGCATAGATCGCCCGATGCATGGCTAGTGGTTTTTGAAAGGTGGTTCTTGTACTCGGACTTGCACGTCCGTGTCACCGTTTTTTGGTGACAGGGTGAGACTAGCCCTGACTCGCAGGCCGGGATAGTTACTGAACACCGCTACAAGTTGAAGGAAATTTCCGAGGGGGCGCAAACCGGTACGCATCCCGAATCCTGACCAGCTTCACAGCTACTCGCCTTACGGCGATTGCTTCGAGCAGGAAAGCACCAACCGTTGGTACGCACGCTTTGATCAGGAATCTGAAATCTAAAAAGCCTACGTCAAAAAATTCGGCATGCCTTACGGCTCTTGGTAACTGAAGAAACGGAGATCCAATGAAAGGAATCGTTCAACTGGCCTACAGTCTCGCGCTGATCAGCTTTGCCAGCGTGCAGGCATCAGAACAGAAAGAGTTGGCGGGGCATTACTATCTGCAAGGTGCGATGGAGATGGGGTCGGAGTTGTTGCTGCGCGACAACGGTCGGTTTGAAGCAGGCATGGTGTATGGCGGTGCCGAAGGTTATGCCAAGGGCGACTGGACGTTGGAGGGGCAGAATCTGACGCTTCATCGCGACCCTGCCGGCCCCGTTTCGAAGGACGATATCGGGCAGTTGTTTGATGGTCTGATACTCCTCGTTCGTCCTGGCTGCCTGGCACTGCAAGAGGATGGCGGGTGTTACGTCAAAAGCGTCAAGAAAGGTTTGGCCCAGTAGTCGGTGACTACACTGAAAAATCACCGTTTCGGCACCATCCTCCGCATCAAAACATCCACCACTGCCCGCACGCTGGGCAGTTAGCGACGTTAGTGCTCTTTACCCTGACTCAATACAGGTCTTACGGCATATCATTCAAATGAGACAAATTTCGCTTGGCATCTCGCTTGTCCTATTCTGCATTCATACCTTTGCTGCACAACCACAGATAAAAGTTGTCGCCAGCTGTGAATTGGCAGGCCCCAAGAACACGGTCGAACTGTTACGTGATTCACCCATTGCTGACTCTTACGTCTACAAAATCCGCTATACCCAAAAAAGCCGATTCATCTTTGACGGCCTGGAGGCCTCTCGAGGTGCCTCGGTTCAGTGGCAGTGCGCATCCACTCAATCGAACATGAAAGTACTGGTGGTCTCTGGTGAGTTCACTTCGAACTATCTCCAGGGGGCTTTTTTCTACTTTGACCCGAAAGCAGGAAAAATAGAGCGTGTCGATTTCGCCGAAAGAAATCGCCCGCGCTGGGTGCAGATGTCCGAGCAAGGGGCTCGCGTGATTTTCGAGAACATCGGTAATGAGAGCTCGCACAAGTATTTGGTCTACGGAAAAGGTGACACTTATCTGGAGCTCGACGAGTTGCCGCACGCATCTAATGCAAATGAGGGCCCCCTGATCGAACTGAATGCCCCCCAGCAGTAGTCGATCAACCCGCTACGTCCGTCAGAAGCCCCCACAAAATTTAACCCTTGGTTAATCCTGCGGTCCAACAGTTACTGGACCGCGTTCGCGCAGAACCTTCTGACGCCCTCCGCGGCAGGGCCGACATCGTCAGGTGTCGCGCTGACTTCAAGTCTGCACCGGAGATTTCTCATGAACATGCGTATGTTGCTGGTGGCCTCTGCCCTCGCCTGCACCGGATTTGCCGGGCTGGCGCTTGCCGACACGGCGCCCACTCAGCCTGTGCCGTATCACTACGGAATGCCGCTGCACGTGGAAAAAGTCATTTCAATGACCGAACCCACGACGCACGACTGCGTGGTGGTGACGGCGGAAATGAAATTCATCGACACTGCGGGTAAACAGGAGGACATCAGCTACCTCAAGCTGTCGGATGCCTGTAACTATCAGAACTGAGTGATCGCTGTGCGTAACAGTCATTGATGATGGGCGGGAGCCAGGCCAAAGGTTATGCTTTGGCCTTCGCTCTCACTGCCGCAAGGATTCGCCATGCAGATTTCGTTTCGCACACTCTCTACATTTACCGCCGGCCTGTGTTTTGTTCTGGCGCTGATCTGGGGCTTGATGCCCGAAGTGATGCTGGCGATCTGGAGTGTGGGGTACTCAGAGGCAACAGGTTTGGTAGCCAGACGCGGCGCGGTGTTGTTTGTGGCGCTAGGCGTGATGTTTTACCTGGCTCGAAATACGCCACCGTCCGCTACGCGCAGTGCACTGAGCAGCGGTTTGATGGTGGGGGTATTCGGGTTGGCGGCGCTGGGTGTCGGCGAATGGCTCAACGGCCATGCCGGCCCCGGCATCTTGCTGGCAGTTGCGGTGGAGATCGCGCTGGGCCTGGCATTTCTCCAGACCCAGCGTATCCCCGTCGAACTCGCAGAAACCGTGGATTAATGCGCGCGGGCTTTTGACTCGATCAGGTAGCTCCCGGGCTTGTGCTCAAGGTCGTGGCGCAACTCGGCGATCAGTTCGTTGATTTCACGACAGCCGTTAAGAACGGTCGCGTCGATACCGGTCACCACCAGGTCCAGTTGGTCCGTCTGGTGGTCGCCGTAGACCTTGACGGTCATCGACAGGTCCGGTGACAAGGTGCATTGGCAGCGTTTAGGCAAAAAACTGCTTTCAATGATATTGCGAAGTTCCAAGGCAGAAAGAAACATTACGACCCTCCCTTTTTATAAGACCGCCGAACATTCATCGGGTTAACCGCAGTCGGTTGTGCCTGTCCTTATCTCGCGGTTTTTCCTCAGCTGCATAAAGCATAAAGCACGCCCGGGAATTCGCACGACGGACCGTCGGTAATTCAGGGATTTGTGACGAGCCAGCCAATGACCTCGTGCAAAACGCGAGAACCACCACACATGACCCCGCCATTTTCCAGCTTCGCCGTCGTAGTTTGCATTGAGCGGTCAGCACAGTAAGAATGCTTGCGTTCACTGACTCAACCCAGAGCAAGGAGGCGTCATGCGCTCAACTACCCTCACCGCGGCGGCGGTGCTGCTGTCCGGTCTGTCCACCCTCGCCTGTGCTGCGAAACTCGAAGACGTTGCCCCCTACCCCAAGGCTGAAAACGGCTTTACCCGCCAGGTGATTCCCCTGGCACCGCAAACCCGGGAAGACAACTATCAGGTCGAGGTCCTCGCTGGTAAAACCCTGACCGTAGACTGCAATCACCAGCGTTTGGGTGGTGTGCTAGAGGAGAAAAACCTTGAAGGCTGGGGTTATCCGTTCTATCGGCTGGAGAAAGTCACCGGCCCGATGAGCACCTTGATGGCGTGCCCGGATGGCAAGAGCAAACAAGACTTCGTGCCGGTCGTCGGCGATGGCTTCCTGCTGCGCTACAACAGCAAGCTGCCGATTGTGGTCTATGCGCCAAAGGACGTCGAAGTGCGCTACCGGATCTGGTCAGCGTCGGACAAGGTCGAGAAAGCCCGTCAAGAATAATCGGAGCGCACACAATGATTACTTGCCACGTCAAATACGTGATCGACCCTTACCAGCTCGCCGACTTTGAAGCCTACGCCAAGGCCTGGCTCGGTATTGTCGAACGCCTGGGCGGCACGCACCACGGGTACTTTCTACCGTCTGAAGGCGCAAGCAATATCGCTTACTGCCTGTTCAGTTTTCCTTCGCTGGCGGACTACGAAAGCTATCGGCATGTGGCCTTGACCGACACCGAAAGCACCGCGCTTGTGGCGCAGGTGGTGGAGAAGAAGTTCATCCTCAGTTACGAGCGGACGTTTCTGCGTCCGCTGCTCGCCTGAGCCCCTTTCAGCGACTTACACCAGGGCGCCGCTCAATGCCGCGCGTTCTGCCACATGTCGCAAGCTATCGAAATTGATATTGGCACCAGAATCGATCGCCACCAGGGTCTGACCCCGAACACCGGTTTGCGCCACGTACTTCTTGATCCCGGCAACAGCCAGCGCGCCGGATGGCTCGGTGATTGAGCGGGTGTCGTCGTAGATGTTCTTGATCGCCGCGCAGAGCTCGTCGTTGCTGACGGTCAGCACTTCGTCGACGTGATGGCGACAGATCTCAAAGCCATAAGCGCCGATCTGCGCAACCGCTACGCCATCAGCGAAGGCCCCCACATTCGGCAGCACCACTCGTTCTCCCGCCAGCATTGCCGCTTGCAGACACGCGGAATGTTCCGACTCGACGCCGACGATACGGATCTCCGGTCGCAGGTATTTGACGTACGCGGCGATGCCGGCGATCAAACCACCACCGCCCACCGGGACGAAGATCGCGTCCAATGGACCTTGGTGCTGACGCAGGATTTCCATAGCCACCGTACCCTGCCCGGCGATTACGTCCGGGTCGTCGAAGGGCGAAACGAAGGTACGACCGGTTTGCCGGGCCAGGCTCAGCGCGTACTCCAGGGCGAACGGAAAACTCTCGCCATGCAACACCGCATCCGCGCCACGACTGCGCACGCCGATGACTTTCAGCTCCGGCGTTGATGTGGGCATGACGATGCTCGCCTCGATCCCCAACTCCCGCGCCGCCAGCGCAACACCTTGGGCGTGATTGCCGGCGGATGCGGTGATCACGCCGCGAGCCTTTTGCGCGTCGCTCAGTTGAGCCAATTTGTTGTAGGCACCGCGAATCTTGAAGGAAAAGGTCGGTTGCAGATCTTCGCGCTTGAGCAGGATCTGATTGCCCAACACCTCGGACAGCGCCGGTGCGACTTGCAACGGTGTGCGTACCGCCAGTTCATAAACCGGTGCGGCGAGGATTTTTTTCACGTAGTGCTCAAGCAGGGCCTGCTTGGCGGTGGCGGTGCTGGTATCCATCAACGTCTCCTGGCTTTGTTCGGAGCCCTGGAGACAGAAAATGAAAACCCGCCTCTAGGGCGGGTTGGGTGCAGTCGTCAGCTAGCCCGCCAAATAAGGAATGGCGGTAATAATGCTTGGCTGGCGGCGCGATACGGTGGAAGTCATGGCTCGAAATTAGCCGGGCGTGAAAGGCAAGTCAATGGCCAATGCTCTGTCGAGTGCGATAGTTGATCACTAACGGGGTTCCAGTGAAAACGTCAGCGCCATATGCCCGGTCTGCACCTGCATCGTGTTGAGCATTGGCGGGTGATGCCAGGCACTGAGCTGTGCACGTTGCTCGGCAGTACCGATGTTCAGCTGCGCCAATACCTCGCAGACCACCGCATAGAGGACAGCCTGGTTACCGTCCTCGACTTTTACCGCGATACCCCGCGCCTGCTGGCCATCCATACCGCGTACGCCAATCGCATAGCTGGCGTCGGCGCCGACCTTGCCCACCAGTTGGCCGTCGAAGGCCTTCATCATCGTTGTGCAGAAACGGCCCTCCCCGGCGACCAGTTCAGGGTACGCGGTCATGGCCCGGTAAATTCTCGCCAGCCCAGCCTCACGCGGTGACCGGGCACTCTCGTCGATATCGGCAGCAGCGGCAATTTTGGCAAAGAGCAAAGCCAGCCGGTCCAGCGCGAAGGCCGGTGTCGGCAGGTTGCAGCCATCGGTAGCCCACTGAATGGCGTTACCTGAAACCTCGCATACCTGCGCCACCGTCTGCATCACCCACTGCTGAAGCGGATGAGCTGGAAGGTGATAACCCTCCAGCGTTGAACCCAACGCTTTGGCGGCCGCCAACATTCCAGCGTGCTTGCCTGAGCAATTGCTGCACACCGGGCCGGGTACAAAGTCACTTTTGAGCCAGGCCCGATAGACCTCGTCCGAGATGGGCGGATGACCGCCACAGCGCATGTCTCCTTCGCTGACGCCGGCCTTGGCCAGCATGCTCAGCGCTCGCCGGATATGCCGTTCTTCGCTGCTATGGGAGCCGCACATCAAGGCAAGGTCAGCATCGTTCAGACCGAACTGTTCAAGTGCACCGGTTTCCATGACCGCCAACGCTTGTGCAGGCTTGGCGGCGGACCGGGCCAACGTCATGCGCAATGAATCACCAAAGCCGCTGAGCAAGCGGCCCTTGGCATCGACGACCGCGACATGAGCGATATGGGTGTTTTCAATGCTATCGCCGCGGTAGACGACCGCGGCAATCGCCTGTTCCCTGTTCATTCGGCATTCCTGTTGATTGCTTGAAAACCATGTGCGGATGCCACCGCACTTATGCAGGGGAGCGTAGTTCAGCTTAAGGATGTTGTCGGCTTGAAAGCCTGTTTACCAAGCCTGCCCGCGACGCTTGAGTTCAAGCCTGCGGACGAACTCTTCAAGTACCAGTGAATACAGATCATCCTGCAAATAGGCGTCTTCGATACCGGCGTCGATGTTCGGGTTATCGTTGACCTCGATCACCACCACTTTGTCGCCGGACTGCTTGAGATCGACACCGTACAGGCCATCGCCGATGAGGTTGGCGGTTTTCACTGCAAGGTCCACTACGGCCTTGGGCGCCTCATGAACCGCCAGGGTACGGCACTCACCGTTGATGTCCTGGCCCTTGGCCTTGTGGTTGTAAATCTGCCAATGGCCCTTGGACATAAAGTACTGGCAGGCAAAGATCGGTTTACGGTTGAGCACGCCAATGCGCCAGTCGTACTCGGTGTAGAAGAACTCTTGAGCTAGCAGTAATACCGAATGCTCGAACAGCTCGGCAGTGGCTTCGAGCAAGGCTTGCTGACTTTCGACCTTGATCACCCCGCGAGAGAAACAACCGTCGGGAATTTTCAGTACCAGTGGAAAGCCCAGGCGCTCGCCCACCCGCTCGAAATCTTCCGGTCGCTCCTTGTAGAGAATTTCCGTGGCCGGCATGCCCAGTTGATGGCTGTTGAGTAAGTCAGTCAGGTAGACCTTGTTGGTGCAGCGCAGGATCGACGTCGGGTCGTCCATCACCACCAGCCCTTCGCTTTCGGCTTTTTTCGCAAAACGGTAGGTATGGTTGTCGACGCTGGTGGTCTCGCGGATCAGTAACCCGTCGTATTCGGCGATACGGGCGTAGTCCTTGCGCTCGATCAGCTCGACGTCGATGCCCAGACCCTTGCCCACCCGAACGAAATTATCCAAAGCCTTGGCGTTGGATGGCGGCAGCGCTTCCTGCGGATCGTGGAGGATCGCCAGGTCATAACGGGCCAGGCGTCGTGAACGCGGCATGCGCCAGATCTTGCGACTGAAACTGTCCAGGGAGTTGGCGAAGTGATCTTCCTGATCTTCTCGCAACTTATGTAACGCCCCAGACTTCACCCCTTCGATGTGCCAGCCGTTACTTCGACGAAACTCCACCAGCAATATCGGACAGGGAAACACTTCAAACAATTGACGCGCTAAATCCTGCAACGGCTCGATATTGGTTTTTCCGAAATACAGCGTCAGGGTAAACCCTTCAGTGTCGCTGTAAAGATGATGATTCAGCGCCTTGTCCAAGGCTTTATCCAGATCATCCAAAGCCAGCCCGTAAAGCGACTTTCGGGTCAGTTCACTGATGGTTCGCACCGAGGGAATTACCTTGTGTCCACGGGCTTCGGCCAGCAGTGAGCAGTAATAACCATGCCCCAGGTACTTGTAGCTGCGGCACAGGTTGATCACCTGAACCCGCTTGCCCTGCTCGCTGCCTCGGGTTTGCTCGAGGTATTCCTGGGCACTGACGATGTCTTCACTGGGGAAATAGGACGCCCAGTCTTCCTTGCGCTCGACAATAATAATCAGCTGGCTGGAAGTTCTCGAAGCCTCTGATAAATAAGTGGCTTGTGTTATTGCTGTCGGCAATCTTTGCTCCGATACTTCACGCCAATGACCTTGTAGCGCTGACATAGTGATTGATCCGTTGGAGAACATGACACTTCTTATTAAGCACGAACTTTTTCGAAAGTCCCGTTTCGTTACGCAACTTTTACGGCGGCCATATGAATCTTGTCTTTCGCCTTGCAGTACTGGATGACCTGGCAGCACTCCTTAAACTTGAACAGCAATGTTTCACCACCGACCGGCTTAACAGCCGTAATTTTCAATGGATGATCAACCGCGCCCACGGGCAGTTGATCGTCGCCGAGCGCGCGGATCAATTGCTCGGATACGCCCTGGTGCTGTTTCACCGTGGCACCTCGCTGGCACGGCTGTATTCGATTGCCATCGCGGTTCAGGCTCGCGGCACCGGCCTGGGCAAACAGTTGCTGGAGCGAATCGAGGCCTGTGCGCTGGAGCACGATTGCGCCTATCTGCGGCTGGAGGTGCGCACCGACAACCCGGCGGCTATTGCGTTGTACGAGCGTAACGGCTACCGGCGTTTTGCACTGATTCACGACTACTACGAGGATCACGCGGATGCCTTGCGCCTGGAAAAGCGCATCCTCGAACACCGCGATGGCCACAGCATCAGCGTGCCCTACTACGCGCAAACTACCGATTTCACCTGTGGTCCGGCGTGCCTGTTGATGGCCATGAGTGCGTTGCAACCGGCTCGCGTCATGGAGCGTCGCGAAGAAGTACAACTCTGGCGTGAGGCGACCACCGTGTTCATGACCTCTGGCCATGGCGGTTGCAGTCCGCAGGGTTTGGCGCTGGCAGCCTGGCGGCGGGGTTTTCGCGTGCGGTTACAGGTGAGCATGGCTGGGGCATTGTTTCTCGATGGTGTACGCGATGAGCATAAAAAAGACCTCATTCGCCTGGTACACGATGAGTTCGAAGCGCAGCTAAGGCACAGTGATGTCGAGCAGGTGCCCGGCGGCTTGCTCGATCTGCCTCGTTTGCTGGCGGAGGGTGGCCAGCCGCTGGTGTTGATCAGCAGCTACCGCCTGACCCGCTCCAAGGCACCGCACTGGGTGATCATCACCGATTGCGACGAAGAGTTCGTCTACCTGCACGACCCGGACATCGACCACAGCCAGCACCGTCAGCCGATGGACTGCCAGCACCTGCCGGTCAGCCATGGCCAGTTCGACAAAATGTGCAGTTTTGGACGCGGCAAGCTGCGGGCGGCGGTGGTGGTGTATGGCCGAGAGGGGTCACCCCATGTTTAGGGTTGAATATTGCGCCACCATCGCTGGCAAACGAAACGCCACCCGGTAGCGCCCGCAATACGGTCAATGCCACTCAATAACCGATAGTGTCCGAATCTCGGGGTGGCCGGCTAGGCGGGACATACGGTTTGACCGAACCCGGCGCGGTGCCGCTGCGTGGATAGCCATTGCCTATCCCGCCGTTTTCGAGAGTCGGTGGACGGGGAACCGGCACGGTGTTCGGCCCGCGAATGACCGGCACGCTGGGCTGGGTGCCCTGCATACTGTTGGGGTTGGCCCGGCGAATCGGGTTGTTGTAGGGGTTATCGCTGTTGTCAGGGAGATTCTGGGCGAGAACGACTGGATGCCCCACCACTGCAGCCAGCATGCCAATGTCTGCTCCGGCCTGGGCCAGCGTGCCAAGCAAGCCACTCAACGCCAGTGCGGTGGTCCCGAGCACAAACCTGTTCATGGTGGAATTCCTCCCATACATGCAGATAAAGTCTTCGATAACACGCTACGCGCAGCGCTCTCCCCTGTGAAGAGAATACTCCAGCGCAGATGTAACACCGATTGACCACACCACAGACCGGCCGGAAAACCTCAACGCAGCGCCAGCAAAGACTGCTGACGCGTTGGTCGCGCTCAGATCAAAACAATAATGGCCAGCAAACCGCCGAAAATCGCCCACTTCTCCAGGTAGTAGCGCGTCCGGTTACGCTTTTTCAGTTCTTTACCACGCAGACGGACTTTGTAGATCTTGCCGAAAAACCGGTTCAAACCACCGGTTTTATCGCCTGCATCGTTTGGCGCGCCTGCAGCGGACATCACGTTGCGGCTGAACCAGCGATTGAATGCTGTAGCCCAGCGGTACTTCATCGGGCGCTCGATATCGCAGAACAGGATGATGCGGTTCTGCTGGGTGGTGTTCTCGGCGTAGTGAATGTAAGTCTCGTCGAACATCACCGCCTCGCCGTCACGCCAGTGGTAACGCTCGCCGTCGACGTCGATGTAGCAACCCTCATCGTTAGGCGTTTCCAGGCCCAGGTGGTAACGGTACGAACCGGCATACGGGTCGCGATGACGGACCAGCTTTGAACCCGGTGGCAATTCGGCGAACATCGCCGCCTTGATTGAACCGATGCTTTGCACCAGCTCTGTGGTACGCGGGCAGAGCTTGGTGGCCGACGGATGGCTGTCGCCATACCACTTCAGATAAAAGCGCTTCCAGCCGGTTTTGAAGAACGAGTTGAAGCCCACATCGTCGTATTGATCCGAGCGCTTGATCTCCCCTGCCCTCAGCAGGTTCTGGCCTTCGGCGCGGATTTCCTGCCAATTGGCCTGTAACGGGCTCAGGTCCGGGAAGTCGGCCGGATCCAGATAAGGCTTGTTGGGGATTTTCGAAAACAGGTAGAGGAAGCAGTTGATCGGTGCCAGAAAGGTCGAATGATCACTCAACTGGCGACTCAGCTTGTGCCGGATACGGCCACGCAGGTGCACATACGCAATGGATAAAACGTAGAGGGAGACAATGATCAGCTTCACGGGAATTCGTCACAGTTCAGAAGAGTATATGCCGCGCGCCACAAGGCTGATATGAACGCAGCGTTCGAGATTTAACCATCAAGTGAATCGGCAAAGCATGGGAGTTTGAGCAAAAAGCTAGCTCTTGGCCACTGGTTCGTATTCTAGTCACACTTTGTAACCAAGGGTTAACTTACATTTGTGAAAATCTGTGGGGAGAGTTGTGCCAGAAAAACGCCTGTTCAGCTCAACAAACACAGGGCAACATGGGTAGCTGCCGATGCCTGCCTGCCGGGCGCCCCCTATTCATGGATGAATACTTGATGATCTTAGCCGCACTTTCCAGTCACATCCATAAAAGCGCCACGGCCTTGCTTGCCATCCTGGCGGCCTCGACGACCTGCGCGGCCGAGATTCCCGACGCCACCGCCAGCGACCCCGCGAAACTGGGCTGGATGGTCGGCTCGCCACCGCCGGCCAATCGCATCATTCGGTTCGAAGATGGCAGCTACTTCAAGTTTCCGGCCCTGCGTTGGAGCGTCTCGAACTTCCGCCAATTGATGCCCACGATCAACGTTTCGCGAGGGCTCGGGTCAGTCACGGCGCTGCCAGAGGCGCTGGATAAACACATTGATGCGCTGGAGTTCAAAACCCTCGACTCAAAACAGTCGCTGACCTGGGAGCAATCGCTGGCGGCCACCTATACGGACGGGATTGTTGTCCTGCATCGCGGCAACGTAGTCTACGAGCACTATTTCGGTGTGTTGAAGCCCGACGGCCAGCACGCCGCAATGTCCGTCACCAAGTCGGTAATCGGCACTCTGGGCGCGACCTTGGTGGCAGAAGGTCGTATCGATCCTGACAAACGCGTCGCTGATTATGTGCCCGAGCTGACCAGCTCAGCCTTTGGCGAGGCCACCGTGCGCCAGGTACTGGACATGACCACGGGCCTCAAATACAGCGAAGACTATGCCGACCCGAACGCCGAAGTCTGGGCTCATGCCAACGCAGGCAGCCCGCTGCCCAAGCCAAAGGATTACCAGGGGCCGCGCAGCTACTATGAGTTTTTGCAGACTGTGCAGCTGCAAGGCCAACACGGTACCGCATTCGCCTACAAGACCATCAACACCGATGTACTGGGCTGGGTGATCGCCCGGGTAACCGGTCAAAACGTTGCGCAATTTCTCTCGGAACGTATCTGGAATCGCCTGGGTGCTGAGCAGGACGCTTATTTCACCGTGGACTCGATTGGTACGCCGTTTGCTGGCGGCGGCCTGAACAGCGGTCTGCGCGACCTGGCTCGCTTTGGCGAGATGTTGCGCAACGACGGCCAATTCAATGGCCAGCAAATCCTGCCCAAAGCGGTGATCGATGACATCCGCCACGGCGGCGACAAAGCTGCCTTTGCCAAAGCTGGCTATGGATTGTTGCAAGGCTGGAGCTATCGCAACATGTGGTGGATCAGCCACAACCCGGATGGTGCATTCATGGCCCGTGGGGTTCACGGGCAAAGTATCTACGTCGACCCGAAGGCAGAAATGGTGATCGTGCGCTACGCTTCGCATCCGGTGGCGGGTAACGCAGCCAACGATCCGGTCACGCTGCCAGCCTTCGATGCACTGGCCCAATATCTGATCAAGCAGCCTTGAAGCGCTAACGCCAACCCGTCAAACGATCTCCAGCCGGGGATCGTTGTTGCCCTTGCTGAAATTCCCTCTGGGATGCTTGACGACCCGAGCCATGTCGATGCTGCAGGCTTCCCAGCAGCAATCACACTCTAAACAACAAGCACCGCGCTCACAGCAGAACCAGCAAGGCGCACCGGGCCCTGACTTCGACAGCTTCGACGACGAATTCTCCTTCGCGCCCTTGCACCATTTGAACGGAACATGAAGTTGGGTGCTCGTACAAACTGTACCGCCTCATTATATTTCTGCATTTAACAATTTGGAGTTTATATGTCTCACGATACTTTAACTCAGGCGACAGACACACTATCCGCCGCCAATAAAAATCTTGTGACGGAGGTCGGAACCGCGCAAGTGGCCAATGTGACTACCGAAGATGCTGCTTTAGTTAGTTGGACTCGGGCACCCATGGCGTCCGTTAGTATCGCCACTGTCGCTGCCTCATTAGACACTACCTGGATCAGTGTTTGGGAGTTCACCAATCTGATTACCAATAAGCCTAACCCGTCCGATCCTACGACATGGGACTGGTCTCCGGCTATTGCAGGTGCGCAGGCTAAAGCGCGGTCTATGACACAAGTTGCCTATGGAGGCTATGGCGTAAGTTTTACTGCCGGAATATATCCGGTTACCCGAATCATTCACTACAGTGGCACACCGCTTCAAGGCATGGGCTCTCGTAATACTTTTATCACCGCCCTGCCTTTTGATCCTGCCAATGGCAAGCCATATGGCATGCTGGAACTGGCCCCCGGGGTAGTACAGGGTGCGCACATCAGTGGCGTTACATTTTGCGGATCGCCCTCTTATGTGTACGGGACAGCTGCAGTCAACCCAAATCAATGGGGTTTCTACTGCCATGCACAGTACGATGCTAATTATGTAGAGGGCGGTTTCTGGAACTCAAATCTGGTCGATGTGTGTTTTTGGAACTTCAAAAAAGGCATCTGGTCTCGTGGCGGTTATACCCAAGCCAACTCTAAGAGACCACACCAGTGGATTGACTTTTCTGGTGTTCAAGTTGAGGTACAGGATGGGGGTGAGCCTTGGCTGTTTACTGGGCAACATGGCCAGATCTCAGTACGCGGCGGCCTCGGCAAAAGCATTAGCTCCGCTGTTGTCAAGCGCGCGCTGTACTCGGTCAAAGTGGCTGTTGACCCTGATCCTTCAACAACTGCGTATCAAGGTATCAATGGCGAGAGCACGTCGGATGTTTCTGGTGTAGGTAATGCCACTCGAGCCGGCCACAATATCACTTTCAGTGATGGTTTCTCGTTTCAGGGGTCGCAGAAGGGTCTTTGGGTCAATGGTTCTGCGCGTAATATTACATCTGATGGTTGCTGGTATGAGACCTTGGCACAAGCAGTGACTATGGTAGGTGACGGTAATATTAGTCTGTCTAATAACCATTTTGCCAATGCCGGCATTGGCACCACGGCAGGCGGTGCGCCCGGAACAGGTTATATTGTGACGCTAGGCTCTCAAGGCCAGATTGATTGGGCCCAGGGTAACGTCGTAGAAGGGTCTTATGACCACCTAGTTTCCGATACGTGTTCCGGGGCCAACGAATGCAATGGTATCAACTGGTGGGGCTACCTTCGTAATGATGCTACCGGACCCACCCTACTACCTACCTTGCCACAAAAATCGCCTGCTATGGACGCTAGTGGCAAGATTGATATGGGCTCACATAATTTCGGGACAATAGCCCCTAATGCTGATCGCACTGTACGATTGTCCCATATATCCAGCAACGTGTTACCGGGGCAAACTTTAGTACTGCGAGCAACTACCGGCCCTGTCACTATCAAGAATGCTTCTGGCAGCAACATAATTACGGGTGCGGGTCGGGACATTACTATCCCCGCTGGTGGTATAGCCACCTTTCTGCGCATACAGCCTTACGTGGTCGGTTCAGAATTCTTGCTTCAGTCTGTATCTGCTCACTCCGCTTCTGCCGTGCCTACTGACGGGTTTTATTACACTCAAGGGCATGTCATTGAAAACATTGCTACAGGTGCCGGTGTGCCGGACCGATGGAAGTGCACTACTTCAGGACTGGCTGGCACTACAGCAGTATTCAAAGCCGCCGCTGTATTAACTTGATCATCGGTATCGAGGGGATGCGCGAGGCCGTGCAGAACCTGATTCTAAACGCTCAAATGTGCTGAGCTGTTTCCTGGCTCGGCAGCATCTGCGGCGGGATTCGTGTCTTTCGGGGGAGTACGCTCAGCTTTGGCTGGACGGGAGGTAGACGAGGAAGGTACGCGAGGTAATTACAAGGGGCGCTGAATCTGCACTGGATGCCTCATTTGGCGCTGATCCGGCTCGATCTGAGCTTCACGATGGGCTTACGCAGAATCATTGCTTTGCTCTACCAGACCGAGCACGCCGTACAACTGCCGTCACACATATGGTCCCAGCGGGTATTAAAGATCTCATGCCGAATACGCATAACCCCTCTCCTGGCGTCCTGCTGACCAAAAGCCCCCCTCTATTGCCTCAAGATTTCCTGCTGCTGCGCCGCGACCTCTACTAAGGCATTGCGATGCAAAACTCAGACTGCTTCCTCTGCAGCTCAGCCATTGCTCGACTAGGCTATAAATCTCCACAGGAGCCAAAGCCATGGAAGACAAGAATCCGGTTTATTTTCGCTCTGATTATCTAAATCTGACGCAGCACGTATGTGACTTCGGAGCCAATACCGGTCAGTGTTGGCCAAATAGATTCAACATTGGAGGGAGCCATGAGTAATTTCATCGCCACCGGCGAGCCACCTGAAGCCGTCCGCCTCATCATCAAGGTTTATGCCAGCTTGCTGCTCGCAGGATTTGCGTTTATTCCGGCCTATCTGATTGGCTACCTATTCTTCTTTCAGGACCCCACCCTTATATTCGAGGACCACGCATTCCATATAATTGCGATCACGGCAGCCACCCTGGAAGGCTTGTTTGTTACTTACGTGACGTGGCGCTGCTATCAGTCATCGGGAGAACCGCTGCTGCGATGGATGACGCTTGGCTTTCTCGGTTTTGTACTGATCTACGCATTGCATGGTGCGTTCACTGGGCTCGCACACCACAATATCTGGCTCTTTCTGCTTTATGGACCGGCCTCTCGACTGGTCATGGCGATTCTGCTGTTAGTCGGAATGCTGTCGTACCACCGCCCACCCGATGCCGCGGACCAACGAATGAAGCCCCGCCCGTGGCTGACCTGGATAGGACTGTTCCTGCTGGTTGACCTGGCAGTTGCGTACATCGCAAATTCGCCGATCGCCGGCACTCCTGCGGTGCGCCTCTCGATGGAAGGTGGTGCCCTCGTTTTTTCCACATTGAATGTGGCAATGCTCCTGATGCGCCGTATCCGTTCGCCGCTGATGGTGATTTTTATCATCTCGACCACCACGTTTGCGTTGTCATCTCTTGCATTCATCCTTGCACGTCCGTGGAACCACATGTGGTGGCTGGCTCATGCGATTTTCGCCGCTGGATTCTTCCTGTTGAGCTATGGGGTAGTGCAAGCGTTCCTCACCACGCGATCGTTCTCGACTATTTACAGCCAAGAGGAACTGATGGTGCGTCTTGCCGAGGCTATGGCGTACACCGAGAGCGCCCTGCAGGAGCTACAGCGCACCAATCAGGAACTCGGGCACCTTGCAGCGACCGATCCACTGACAGGCGCTGATAATCGGCGTCGATTCATGGAGCGAGTCGAAGCCGAAATTGGCCGGACCAAGCGCGGTGGTGCGCCGTTCTCCGTGCTGGCACTTGATCTGGACGATTTCAAGTCCATCAATGATCGCTTCGGGCATCAGGTTGGCGATGACATCCTGAAGGGGTTCGTGCAGAAATGCCTTGATTCAATCCGGCCGTATGACGGCGTAGCCCGAGTGGGCGGGGAAGAATTCATGATACTGCTACCTCAGACTTCACTTGAAGGCGCGGGCGTAATCGCTGAGCGTCTGCGAACCACCGTCGCAAATACTTCTTTTAATAGCGGCCTACAGCGGATAACCGCGGTCACAGTGAGCATCGGCATATCGCAATCCAGCCGCGACGGCGACACCATCGAGGCAATTCTGCGCGTAGCCGATCAACGTCTGTATCACGCTAAACACCAAGGCCGTAACCGTGTGGTCACTACCATCAAAACCAGTCTCCAACCTCTGCCCTGACCATCAATTCGAAGTCGCTGAAAGCGTTGAAACCGAAACGCCGTCCAGCGTTACCAAGAGCAATTGGCAATTGGCGGCGAAGGACCGGCTGATCAGCGAGTTCTACGACTTCGTGGCAGCGCCGGGGATGGCGGCCGCACTGGGCCAAAGACCGCACCGCGACATCACTCCCATCGACAACTGGTTTGAATGGGTGGTTGAGGACGGAATAAAGAATCAGCCTTATCTCATCTCAGTAAGCGGGGATGGTCAGGGCTCTGACGCCCAGATAACGTTCGAGCTATTGATAACGGGACACCGGTCAGGGTTGATCTCGCGTTCGCGATGAAGCCAGAGCTTAGTTTGCTCAACATCAAATTTTCGCTCGTTCCTCTCCCTCAATACGATGCCAGATACGCCGAAATGCCCGCACTCAGGACAAATTAGTTCAACGCCATCCATTCCGGATTCAATACATCGCGCATCTTCCGAGCAGTTCAAACACCACATGAGCCACTCCCAAGCACTCTTGTCAGTTTCCACGGCCAAGTAATCTAGCTGCCAACTCAATACCGCACCGCCGAGCATCGCCGAACGTCTTCCAGGTGCCTGACTCCTCGCCAACCCTCATGTAGCGTCCGCATTCATTGAGCCAGACGATAATGACCCGTGGTGTCGAACTATCTGGCTCGCCCCAAATGAAGTCGATCGTTGCTTTCCTACCGTTCGGATGAACGTAATCCACGGGATATGGCCTTTCGATGGCTGAGTCCATGCTAGCCTCCAGCTTGGTGCAGGTTGTCAATTAATAGACCATTTCCAACCGTCACGCTACCTCAACGAGGCATTCCTCATGCCCACAGAAACCCCAACAACTCCAGCCCCGGTCAGATGGTTGTGAATGCCCTCGACCTGGCATCGATGGAGTGACCGTCGGCCTCACCTTTTGTCGTAAGTCGATTGACTGGCACAGGCCTTTGGAGCCCAGTAGTCAGCGAACCAGACCAGATCAGAAGAAGAAAAATACATGTCAAAAATAACGGTGATATCCGGTGACTATCTGGCAGGTGATGCCGAATTTCAATCTGGACTGCTCATTCTAAAGTCCGCATTAAATCCTTCTCTCGAATTAAAGATGCCCGTTGCAAAACTGGAAACCCTGGAAACAGCAACCGAAAAAGTCGTAAACAGGAAAGGAAGCGCTATTCGATGGAGTCTGGCTGGAGCATTGCTTTTAGGGCCGGTTGGGCTGGTTGCAGGGTGGTTGCTATGCGATAAAGAAAGGGAAATAACCTTCTACGCAAAATTCAAGGATGGCAGCTGCCTTCTCGCCACAACTGATAGCGACACTTACTCAAAAATCTCTGCCTCTCCCTTCAAGTAACGCCACTCTCACCCCCTTCAACGTCAACCGCTATTGCAGCAAAGGATTCGTCATGCCTGAAGAAACCATTTTGATCGAACCGAAGGCACGCCCACATTTGCCGCGCGATTGCCTTGGGGGAAGTGGTAGAGCGTACAAAAACCGGCGGTGACAGGTTCGTGCGGCTCAATGAGTGCGCATTGCACGCCCTGGCGTTCGCCAAAAAGTATGCAGAACGTCGGAAAAAGGAGCCGGCAGGATTCTGGAAACCCCTTTCATCTTTCCGCCATCAAAGAACAGTGAGTATGTGAGACAGACCTCTGAGCTGCACAAGCAGTGGAAGCCGACGCTGAAAGCCCTGGGGCTGCGACACAGACCGCCATACAACTGTCGTCATACTTATGCGACAATGTGCTTAATGTCCAACATGAACCCCGCCTTCATCGCTCAGCAACTTGGCCACAGCGTCCAAATGTTGCTGACGACGTATGCGCGTTGGCTCAACTCAAGCTCAGACTGGGCGGAGCTGGAAAAGCTCCAGATTGGTATCAAATCGGTATCAGGCAAAAACGACCAGCTCTAACCCATTGATAGGTAAGGTAATTGATTTCCACAGCTAACATCACGATGCAGCATGAAATGCATTCTGGTGATTGCTTATGATCAGTGTTTACTGGGCGAAGTCAGCATGAGTAATCACCAGTAACGCACAGAAATGCACCCGCTGGTTCCAGAGTTGGTCCCGGCGGGCAATTTTCACACCATGCCGAATCTGCATAACACCCCTCCCCGGCGTCCTGCCGACCAAATGCCTTCCCCCTCTATCGCTTCAAGATTTCCGGCTGGTACGCTGCACTCTTCACGGAGGAATCGCGATGCCAAATTCAGACCTGCTCCCTTCCCTGCTTTTCAAGATCAACGAAAACCAGCTCGCCCTAGAGGCTGCCATCTTGGAGCTTTCCAACTGGGTCGAAGCGCGCGGCTCAGCCGACGTCGCCGACAACGTGCGCGGTGCCTTGGACACCATCGACAAGAACGAGGAGTTCATCAAAATGACGCTTGCGGTGCTGATGACGCCCGAGTGATGCCGGCTACAGCTCGTCGCGTGGTCCTCTATGGCAAAAATAAGCAGTGATTTCGTGAAAGACGGCTATCGGCCAAGAGCGGTCATAGGCACCGACGGCATACCTTGCCAAGCGCATTGGTGAGGCAAGAGCATCAGAGCCTTCGTCATGTGTTGCGGCGGAATGTCGCACGCATTATTGATGCGTTGTGCTTGTTACCATTGTTTGTCACCCTTGGCTCCGACGAAGGACGAACGTCGCAGGATCACTGCAAGCGTTAGCGAGCCGGGCACCTGGATTGAAGTGCTCACAAGGCAGTACCCGTATTTCGATTTTGCCATTTCGGCCTAATAACAATTAGCGACGTCACTTTCGTGTCCATGTCTCGGGCTCCCCACTCATTGCGTCAGCTTGCCATGTGCTTGGCCATGCTTGCAGCGTTGCTGCCGAGCGTGATGCTTTGGCTGCCTGCTGCACATGGGCAGTCGATGGAGATGGGCGAACACTGCGACATGGCCGGCATGACCGGGCACGCCCCCGACAGCCGTAACCCCGCGCCGGATCAGTATCACGAATGCCATTGCCTGTTGTGCGTCGTGCATGCGGTAGACATCGGTTTACCGCCCAGCATCGTTCAGTGGCAGCTATCCGGTCGCACAGACGTAGTCCTTGCGCAAGCGACCTATAAACCGTACCTGAATGCAGTCTGGCTGATCTCAGAGCCGCGCGGCCCACCTACCTTTTCCTGATTTCTTTTGCGATGACCAACCATCCCCAGCCTGCTCGGGATGCTTGCCCCTATCCGTTGCAACTTAATCAAGGAATGCCATCTCCATGGTCATGCCATCACGCCGCCGTACCCGGCGTACCGTATTGCCGTTCGCGGTTTTGTCTGTCACCGCTTTATTTCCACACCTTGCGTTGGCTTGTGCCAGTTGCGGCTGCACCCTCAGCTCCGATTGGGACAACCTCGGCATCAGCAGTTCGTCCGGGCTGAAACTGGATCTGCGCTACGACTACCTGAATCAGAACCAGTTGCGCAGCGGTACCAGCACCATTTCCCCAAGCGCCGCGAGCCAAGTCTCCAACAACGGCAACGCCCAGGAAGTGGAGAAATACACGCGTAACAACTACCTGACACTGGGTCTGGATTACAGCTTCAATCCGAGCTGGGGTGTGGATCTGCAAGTGCCTTATATCTTTCGCAGCCACAGCACGCTGGGCACCGCATCGGACGGCACCACGCCGGGCGATGGCGGCGGCCAGTACGACTCCAAGACCTCCAGCCTGGGCGACGTCAAGATCATCGGCCGTTACCAGGGATTCACACCGCAACATAATCTTGGCGTGATGTTCGGCTTGAAGCTGCCCACCGGCGCCCATGACGACACCGCTGCGTCGAGCGACCCGACCTCTCCTGATCCTGTGGCTATTGATCGTGGTCTGCAACCTGGCACCGGCACCACCGACGGCATCCTGGGTGTCTATTACATGGATACGCTCAACAAGAACTGGGACTACTTCGGCCAGGCCATGGTGCAGAAGGCGCTGAACTCCAGCGATCACTATCGCCCCGGCGATGGCGTCAATCTGAACGTGGGTCTGCGTTACATGGGCAACGCCTACGTCATGCCGCAAATTCAACTGAACGTACGGCACGTCGAGCACGATGACGGTGCCAATGCCGACACCATCAGTACCGGCGGAACGCTGGCCTACCTCAGCCCAGGTGTGACGGTGCCGCTTGGTAAAAAGGTCTCGCTCTACAGTTTCGTGCAGGTGCCGGTGTATCAAAACGTCAACGGCGTGCAGCTTGCTCCGCGCTATACCGCAACCATGGGGGCGCGTTACGCGTTCTAGTTCGCCGACAGTCACCGGGTGACGGGTGAGCACGCCCTCCCCGGTACTACCCTGAGTTTGTGATTCGAGACACGGCGCATACAGCCCTTCCGGGCTCGAAAATGCCGAGTTGATACACCACCTATCCCACTATCGAGGTACTTGAAGATGTCTGCTCATTTCACCAAGAAAGCCTTAACTGCTGTCGCCCTGATCGCCTCTCTCGCATCGATCAGCAATGCCTTTGCGCATGCTCACCTGAAAAACGAAATGCCTGCCGCCGACAGCAGCGTTACAGCCCCCAAAGAGCTGCATTTGAATTTCTCCGAAGGCGTCGAAGCAAAGTTCACGAAAGTAACTGTCACTGACGACGGGCAGCCGGTTGCCATCAAAGGTATCGACACGGCTCCGAACGACAAAAAACTGTTGATCGTTACCCCAGAACAACCCTTGAAGCCAGGATCGTACAAAGTCGAGTGGCATGCCGTTTCAGTCGACACCCACAAGAGCGAAGGCAGCTACACATTCAAGATCACTGAGTGATGATGTGGGGCGTCGGTGACACTCACCGACGCCTCGTCACCGTATTTCGACTATCGGAGACCGACTCAGCCTACTGTGCTGAGCCAATGAAACCGAGGGAAACCTGATGTCCGCAAAAAGACTACTGCCATTGTTCGCACTCTGTTGCAGCCTGGTTGGTCTGCCCGCATGGGCGATTGATGTAGGCGAGCACGCTCCGAACCTGACGGCAAAAACGTTGAATGGCGAAACGTTTGATTTGCAGAAACAGGCTGGCCAGGTGGTGATCGTGAATTTCTGGGCCTCCTGGTGCGAGCCGTGTCGTGAAGAAATGCCGGCCATGGAAACCTATTATCAGCAGCACAAAGGCGAAGGACTAAAGATCATTGCGATCAGCATGGATGAGCCGGAAGACGACGCTATGGTGCACAAAGTCATGGCCCATTACAGCTATCCTGCGGCGTTCCAGCGTGATGCCGACTTCCAGGGGTTTGGCCGAATCTGGCGCATGCCGATGACCTACGTCATCGACCGGCAAGGTGTGGTGCGCAAGGATGGCAGCGTGGGCGACCCAAAAATCGATCTGCCGTTGCTGGATCAGCTTGTGACTCCATTACTGACAGCGCATTAGCCGATGGGTAACTCAAGTTCTAGACCACAGGGTCGTCAGATCGAGCAATTAGGCATTATTTTACAAACATCATCTGCGCCTGCGTAGACTGCCCAGGCAGATGTTTCAATATGTTGCATAACGAGAAGCCGGTGTAATTCCGGCACGGTCGCGCCACTGTATCTGGATCGCAGGCTTTAAGCCGAATGAGTCCAGGAGTCAGACCTCGTTTTGTGCTCTTCTCAATCCAAATGGGGCGCGTGTTCCCTAAAGGTAATGTTCGATGATTCTTCGTCTCGCTCAGATTTTCAGCGACTCCAATAGCCAGGTACGAGCCAAGATTTTTGGCATCTATGGGGTATTGATCGGTATTAACGTTCTTGCTTGGGTCTGGGCGCTGGTGGCCTTTCACGATCACCCCGTTCTCCTTGGCACGGCTCTACTTGCCTACGGCTTTGGGCTCAGGCATGCGGTAGATGCTGACCATATTGCAGCTATCGACAACGTCACTCGCAAGCTGATGCAGGAAAAAAAACGTCCAGTCACCGTGGGGTTTTTCTTCTCCCTCGGTCACTCCGCTGTTGTTGTGCTCGCGTCCATTGGTGTCGCCCTTGCCACCTCAGCGATGAAAGCCAACTTTGAGAGCTATAGGGAGATGGGGGGCGTTATCAGCACCTCAGTTTCCGCCTTGTTCCTATTCCTCATCGCGCTGATGAACCTGATTATTTTGAGGTCGATTTACAAGGCATGGCGCCACGTCAGGCAGGGTGGTACCTATGTCGAGGACGACTTTGACCTGCTGCTGGCGGATCGTGGTTTTCTTGCGAGGATTTTCCGGCCATTGTTTCGCTTGATCACCCGAAGCTGGCACATGTTCCCCTTGGGCTTCCTGTTCGGATTGGGGTTCGATACTTCCACTGAAATCGCGCTGTTAGGAATCTCCGCCAGCCAGGCTTCCCAAGGATTGTCGCCATGGGCAATCATGGTTTTTCCGGTTCTTTTCAGCGCAGGCATGTCGCTGGTCGACACGCTGGACGGTCATCTGATGTTGGGAGCATACGGCTGGGCCTATATGAAGCCGATTCGCAAGATCTACTACAACATGACGATCACCCTGGTATCGGTTGTGGTCGCCGTGTTGATCGGAAGCATTGAGGCGCTAGGTCTGATCGCGAACAAGCTGGCCATGCAGGGCCCAGTATGGGATGTGGTAGGTAAACTCAACGACAACTTTGGCATGCTTGGCTACATGATCATCGGTATTTTTATCGCCAGTTGGGTCATTTCGGTGATGCTCTACCGCATAAAAGGGTTTGATGCGTTGGAAGTAAAGTGCTGAGATCAAGCAGTAAGTAATGCTCGGTCATTGGATAAAGTGGCGACCTAACTGGGTCGCCGGCAATTCCCGCTAATTTTCTCTGCACATGCGCAAACGACAGAGTGTCCGCTCCTGGCTGTTTTCTGCCTGCCACGAATGACTGGTTTGGGTCGATTGCGGTCATTCAGCCTCAGTGTGATACCTCCCTCACATACGCCTGGCACGCCGCCAGCGCAATCAGTCCCCGGTCGCCGTCGTCGGTGATGCCGATAATTCGTTGAGCATGCGCGGGGCAAGTCATGGGCGCGCTCCGCCATGATCCACGCTTCCGCCGCCGGTATCGGTTTTGTACGGAGATGAGCAGCCCCGCACTCAGCTATGCTGAAATCTCCACTGGAGGACTTTGCCAATGTGCGGAAGACTTTCCCAGTACCGTGGTATCCACGACTTCGTGGCGGCGCTGAGCATGCCCAATGCTCTGGTCAACACCGTCGGCGACCAGCCGCTCGAGCAGTACAACGTCGCACCTACAACAAGGGTCGCCCTCTTTCGCCAGGAAAGCGACACGCTGCGCGCCGATCTGGTCAGGTGGTGCTGGCGACCGCATTGGGCAACCGACCAGCCAGCGAAACCGAACGGCAGGGTCGAAAAGGTAGCGCATAGCCCATTCTACCGGGCGATCTGGCCACACCGCGCCATTACGCCAATCGACGGGTGGTATGAGTGGGTCGATGAAGGTGGCCCCAATAAACAGCCCTACCTTATCCGGCGCCGAGATGGTGCCCCTGCCTTCTGCGCCTCAATCGGCCAGTTTACGACCGGCGATCACGAGCCGAGCGAGTATGACGGTTTCGTGATCATCACTGCCGATTCGGCCGGCGGCATGGTGGACATCCACGACCGGCGCCCGGTGGTGCTCGCGCCAGAGTTGGCTCGGGAATGGCTGGACCCGGCAACGCCCAAGGAGCGCGCCGAACATATGATGATTCAACAGGGAGAGCCGTCCGAGTCGTTCGAGTGGTTCAGGGTAAGTCCGAGCGTGGGCAATGTGCACAACCAAGGCCAGAGTCTGATAAAGCCGATCTGAAATGTTATTTGTCCCGCTGAACCCTGCAATTCACGTAGGCATCACTCCCCGGCTTAGCGCCGTACGATTGGCAAACAGCGTCATCTGTAGTGCTCTTCTCCGCCCTGGCGGCCGACAGGTTTTTTAAACTTTGCTGGCGAACCTCATACCCTTTTGTACCAGGAAGGCAGTCATCCCAGGCAATGATGCCAATCGCGCAATCAAGCGGATGATTGGCGCAACCGGCAAGCGCCAGCATTGATACGGCTACACAAAGAGCTTTCATATTGGCGGCCCTCCCCGGCCGCCGTGCAGTCTGCCATCCTTTCAAGGACAAAAATATGCTCTGCAATGCTTCAGCGATTCACTTCTCTGACAAACGCCTGGCATGCAGCCAGAGCTATCAATCCCCGGTCACCATCGTCGGTGATGCCGATAATTCGTTGAGCATGCGCTGGGTCAAGTCTGGCGCGTGTTCCTCCATGAACCACGCTGCCGGCTTCGGTAGCGGCTGGCATTGCGCAACCACCGGCTGAATCCGTTGCGTCGATGAGGACTGACAGCCGTAAATCGGAAGTAGCAAGGCGATCGCGCAGGCGAGCCTGGTCTTTTTGAGCATTGGTCAAAGCCTCGTAGTGGGTTTGGTCGCTGGTCGCCAGGCGCTGCTCGAGCGCGAGGCGTTTGTCTTGTTCGGCGCGCTGCTGAGCGGCGGCGGCCAGGGTCAGCTCGTTCAGCGTCTCGCCCTGAATCTGCGCCTGCTCTGCCAGTTGCTGGCCGTAACGCCAGTCCTGTAGCTGCCAAGCCAGCGCCGCCGCGCCGCCACCTACAACGGCCAGCAACACTGCGACGCCAATCAGGCGCCCCGGCACGGCAGTCACGGCACATCTCTGAAGAAGACGTGGTGCCCGAGCTTCAGCGTCTGCTTCGCCTTCGCCGCCCAAGCCGGAGCCTTCGGCATGGTGGTGGCGTAGTAGTGCGTAGCCCCGCCGGTGGGATCTGGCGCGGTACCGGCGATCACCTGGTCAGCGGCTTTTTGCGCCTGGACGAACTGCCCGGCCGGGATTGGCTTAGCACCGCTCAGGTAGGCGAAGTTCGGGTCGTTCTTGTTCCAACAGCTGAACTGCCAGGCCTTCAGGCACACGCCAGCGTAACCCTCACCCCACCAGGAGTTGGCCTTGCCGTCATTCACGCGGTTACGGATCGTCCAGGCGACGGCAATCTGGCCGGCCAAGCCTTCGCCGCGAGCTTCGCCCCACAGGGTGCGGGCAAGGATGTCGCGGTCTTTATCGGTTACGGGCATCACTTTTCTCCAGACAAAAAAATACCCGCTCATGGCGGGCTGCTTTACGGCTCAGGTCATACCGGCGTGGCTGGCCATTCGATCGTTACGGGGTAGCCCGATTGCTCGGGCAATCTGTTCAGCGCGACTCTGTATTTCTTCCAAGCTTTCAATAGCGCGACCTCAGCCTCCGCTGCATCATCGATGTCCACCGCGTCCTGCAATGGCCTGATCGCATAATCAGCGATCGCACGAAGACTTGCCGTCTGAGCAGCAATATCCGCTTTGACCTGCTCGTCGGTCTTCGGCAGCTCGACAAAATCGGAGTCATCCATGACCGTTCCGCCGTTTGCCGCGGCGTACTCATGAATGTCGATATCGGGGGCCACGACCTGCTTGAAGCCTTCAGCCGTCTTGATGATCAGCATCAGTTTTTACCTCCGACGATTATCACGTTGATCATGGAGAAGTCCCTGGTACTACCACTCGGCACGCCCGTGACAATCCTGACCTTGTTCAAGGTTCGAGTTGAGCCGTTGGACCCGTTCTCATAAACGATCGCCTGAACCGCAGAGTCATCACACGCCATGCCGACTACGGAAAACGCAGTGTTATCCATAGGGGTCGCGAAGTTGATGTCGTATATGCCGGTTGTGACTTTGGTGATGGACGCCACATTGAAGTTGTTGATGATCGTCGGGCCAGAACCCACGAACACTACTGAAGCTGTGATCAGGCCCTGTTTGCTCCCCGTGATCTTTGTCGCCAATGCAGAGACCAAATCCGTCTGATCAGTCAGCGCCCCCTTGAGCTTGCCCCAAGCCAGGCCGTCGGTTCGCCCAGTACCACCTTGAGCGAGGGTCAGCGCGGTGGTGAGCCCTGACAGGGAAGTGATATCGCCGTTCTCCCCCTTCGCGGCTCTAGCGCTTATCTGCGCCTGGAGCTTGCCGGCGGCAACTAAAATCGAATCGGCGGCGACTACAGCCGAGTTTGTTGTGGTGACGAGCCCGGTCAGCGCCGAAGCAACAGCACGGGATGCAGAGAAATAGAGGTTTGCCGCCCCCTCTGAAAGGCCGTCCGTACTGGCCAGACCAAGTGCATCCCGAACCCCAACCTGTGTGGGTATATTTCCCAGCACCGCCAGCACGCCGCCGAATTGATTGATCAGCGCCCGAAGGGCGTCGGCGGAATCTTTGACGTAGCCCTGCATGGGCGCCAGCGCATAGCTACCCGAGGTTTTTGTGACGCCTTGGTACGGCGGGTCAATCGACATCGTCGTATCGCTGGCGATATTGGTAACTTCGTACCAGCCACCATCTGGTAATCGTGCAGCATCTCCGACGCGGCCATTAGCGGCGAAAGCTGTTCCCGCACCTGTAACAGTGCTTGAATTTTGGACGACAGAAACCGTCCCGGCCTTGTACCAGGGCATAAGCGATATCCTTGCAGAGAGTTGAGGCTAGGCGTTCATCTTTGCGAACACAGCCGGGAGAAAGAACGCAATTGGGTTTGAGGCGGCGCTCGTGATTGCGTAAAGCGTGTTGTTGGGAAAGTCCCACCAGCAGTAAAGCCATCGGGGAATACCGCTGCCCGAGGTCATCTTCATGCCGAAGTTATTGAGCAGCAGGTACTCGTTCTGCGGGAAGTTGAAAGGGACCGTGTAATAGATCCGCGTCAGCCCTTGAGCATCCAGGTCATATTTCACGTAATTCCAATTCTGGAACGCACGGGTGAACGTGGCGTTAGGGGTTCCGGAGTCGAACAGTAGATTGCCCACTCCATCCCATAGCCGCATGCCGTACTGCGCAATCGGCTGCGCCCCGAACGCTGCAACGAAGTACCGGCCATTCGGCTGAGCGGTACTCGCGCTGTAGGCTCGCACGTAGAACCCCGTCCAGTTACCCGCTGAGCCGATCAGCCTCATCATGCACAGCCCGGCCACACCATTGACCGTGTCGGGCCGGACGAAGACCAGCGGAGGTTCTTGTGAGGTAACTGGCCTGGCGAAGTAGGTGGTCGACCCCATGCCTGACTCTTCCGTTGGCGCAAACCTCCCGGAAGAAATGACCATCAGCCTGGCGTACTCCGAATCGAGCACCACGGTGTTGCTGTTGTTGGTGAATTGAAGTCCATAGGTCATCAGCTAAACCTCATCACGATCAGGCGCATGGTTCCGGATGCAATCGTGCTGGCGGCGTAGCCACGGGTGTGGTTGTAGACTCGGACCACGTTGTCGACCAGTTCCGTCTCGAACTGCTGCTGCAGGTCTGTGTAGGTGCCCACCGGCACGACAATGGCAACACCATTCCCTGGCCCCACTCCCGGTACCGAGAAGTCCTGATTGGTCTTCGCCGCGTTAGTGAATGAGACCAGGGTCGACAGCACCACGCGGATAGTGAACGAGTTTTCATCGATCTGGAGTGAGCCGTCTCCACCCCAAATCCGCATTCCATGGCTCATGCGTCGAGATCTCCCAGTTGCACGCGCTTCACATTGTTTTGGTCGTAGACCTTGACGGCTCTGTTGGTCATCGTCAGCCGACCACCGCCTGGCGCGGGACCGTTGAACTCCAGGTTCCCAGCTTTATCCAGGCGCCAGCCCAACACTCCGGGAATGTAGTTGTCGGATTGCAGGGCCTGGCCGATCTTCAGCATCGTGATGCTGCCGTCCTGGATGAACGCCGAACGCATGAACACCTGGCCGCCCTGCACCGTGAACGGCGTAGAGAGCATCCCGTTGATGTTGTTCACCACCGAGAAACGGTCGGCATTGACCAGGAACTGACTCTGGAACACCCCATTGACGTTCTCGATCCCCAGCCCGATACCGGCGGCGACATACTGCCCCTGGGCGTTCATCTCCATTTTCACCGACCACATGGTGGACAGGTTGCCGTTCAGGTCGGCAAAGGCTCTGCTGGTCTCCTGGATCTTTGCCGACGCATCGCCGACTTCGGCCGTGAGGTTGGTGATCTTCTCGGCGGTCGCCTCCTTGTCCGTGGCGACGGTGCGCGTCAGCTCGATGACGGCGGCTTTGTTCTCCCCTACCTCAGCTGAAACCGTGGTGAGCCGCTGCGCTGTGGCCAGGTTCTCCGACGCCCGAACCTTCTCTTCGGTGGCAATCGCCGCCGTACTGCCCCACTCCTTCAGCGCGCCATCCAAATCACCCTGCCCGTCGTCGTCACGCCATGAGGCGCGCAGCGCCTGGAACGCCGCAGCATTCGCCGTGACCACGCCGTCGAGCTCGGTGATATCTGCGGTGTTGAAGGCCACCTGTTCGGCCTGGCCATTCGCCGTCTCGATGGACTTGCCGATGTCCAGCCAATGCACGGGGTCGGGCGGCGGCGTATCGAGCGGTACCGGTTGCGCAGCCTGGTACAGGCGCTGGCCAAACCGCACCATGTCCTCGGCGACGTAGGTCTTCTCCGGGTCGTACAGCAGGATGTCGTCCAGCTTGTCGAGCTGCTCCTGCAGGTCGTCGATCTTGCCGATCTTGTCCCGCAAATCCTTGCCGAGCTCGGTCTCGTTGATCTGGCCGCCGATCATGTCCAAGATCGGCCCCGCATCCGAACTCGATTGGCCCATGACGCCAATGCCGATCGGATACCACGGACCGATGTTGCCGATCCGATCCACCAGGCGCGCCCAGAAAAAGAGCGTCACACCGGCGCGCAGGCCCAGCATCGTGTAATCACTTTGCGGGTACGACATATCCGTCAGCTTGGTGGCCATCTCCAGGCTGGTGGTCGGGCTGTACCAGATCTCCGTGCGCTGGGTGTCTTCGGCACCGGCAGGAAAGCCCCACTTCAGGTAGATGCCGAATATCAGCGGGCTCGCGTTCAAGTACGAAACAGCCGGCGGCAGGCCCTCCTTACCTTTCAAATAGGTCAGGTTCGAGCTTTTCCAGATCGACGAGATATCGAAGGCGCTCACGGCGCGGACGCGGGCCAGGTAAGCGCCGACATAGATACCCGCCACGTCGATACCGGTCGCGCCGGTGCGCTGCAGCTTGATCCAGTTTCCGCTGTCCTTGCGCCACTCCACGTCATACGCCACGGCGCCAGGTACAGCCGGCCAGGCGATCGTCATGGTGGAGACCGCAATCCCCTGGGAGACGATGGTATTTGCTGTAATCGCGACACTCGTCGGCGCCGGAACCACGGTGATCGGAATCACGCTGATGGGGCGCTCTTCCAGACGGACACCGGTGTCGATGTGAGCGAACTTGCTTGGGTCGTATTGGACGGCCGAGATTTCGAAGACGCCTGGCTCTGGTCGCGACACGCTGGTCACCCGGTACAGCGGAATGGCCAGGTCGTCAGCATCCAGAGCCCACACCAGCTGCGGTTCAGGCGCCGCCGAATAAGCGACGGTCACGGTAACCTTCCGACCGCTGACCAACTGTACCGTCCGGCCCTCGCACTTGCCGTTCGGCAGGTTGAGAATCAGTCGGTCACCGGCCTTGGCCTGAGTGTCACGGTCCAGAGTGATAACCCGGCCGGACACCGCCGAGATCCGCCCGCCGACAGCGCGGCCAGCCAGCAGCTCATCCGCCACGGGAATGACATAGCCAGGCAGTGGGATACGACCGTCGAGGCCGACCTTGAAGGAAATGCCGCGGTCCTTCGAGTTCGTCAGCAGTGCCCACTTGCCGCGGCGTTGTGCCTCCGATTCTCGGGTGCAGCCGATGGCGCTGATTTCTAGTGGGTTATCACCATAGCGCCGTTGCAACTTGGCATCGGTCACCGCTGTGACGTCGGTGTCGTAGTTGTTCGCCGGGTTGTCGTAGCTGATCAGCGCACGGCTGTATCGGGTGCGTTCCGATGCGCTCGAGTAGGTGAACTTGCCGTCGATGACGTTCGCCCGGGTGTAGGCAAAATCAAAGTCGGTGGCGCGCGGCATGTCGGACAGCGTGAAGACCTGGCCTTGAGCCCAATAGGTCATACCGCGGTAAATGGCGGAGATGTCACGCAGCAGCGACCAGGCATCAGCCTTGCCTTGCAGGTTCAGGTTGCAGATGAAGCGCGGCTCCTGCCCGCCTACACCGTTCGGCACCAACTGGTCGCAATACTGGGCGATCCGGTACAGCTCCCACTTATCGACCTGCCACGGTTTGATGCGCCGACCGAGGCCGAAGCGATCGTTGACGGTGATGCCGTAGGTGACCCAGGCAGGGTTGTCAGTCCAGGCTTGTTTGAACGTGCCGTCCCAGATGCCGATATACGAGCGGCTGTCCGAGTCATAGTTGCTCGGCACCTGCCACTTTCGGGCGCGGCAGTCCACGGTCACCGCTGGAATGTTGCGGAACTGCTCGGCCGAAAACTCGATGTAGAGCAAGGCGGTGTTCGGGTAGCGCAGCTTGGCGTCGATCACCTCGGTGAAGCCGGCAATCTGCATGGTGTCGGCGATTTTATTGTTGTTCTGGTTGGGCGTAATGCGGGTCACGCGGATCAGCCAGCCGCTGGACGCCGCCGGCAGGTCGATTCGACGGGTTCGCTCGTAGGTGCTGGTGGTCTTGCCATCCACACCCTCATAGAGAACCTGCTGATACGCGCCTCCGTCGGTGGCCAGCTCTACTTTGTACTCAATCCGATAACCGTTGACGTTGCCGTTGGTGTCCACCGACTGCAGCATTGGCCAGGCAAAACGCAGACGTACGGCCGAAAGCTCGGTATTGCTGATCGCGCGAACCCAGGGGGTGCCACTGCGCAGTTCGATGCCGAGAGAGGTTTCATTTTCGATCGAGGGGATACCCTGGATATAGCCCTGCTCGACTGAGCCACTGCGGTACTCCCACTTCACGTTTGGGAAGTTCATGTTTCCCTGCGGATCTTGCAGCGGCGTGTTGTCGAGGTAGATATCTTGCGCGGTCGGATTGCCGGCGAACTCACCCTCGCCCACGGCAATCAGGATTTTGGCCATCGCCACCGAGCGCAGGCTGTCCGGCGCTTCAGTCGGGGTCTTTGGCTTATCCGATCCGCCCTTGGCGCCGTAGATGTCGATCTTCTGTGCTGCGCCCATGCGTTTCTCCAGGCAATAAAAAACCACCTCATGGGTGGTTGCGGTGTTTGGTGGTCTTGCTACATCTGGTCTTCGGCGTAGATCGCGGCGCTGATGATCGCCCCGCCCCACCGGCGTTTGCCGATGCAGAGCGGTACCGGGTTACCGGATGCAGTGGTGTTCTTGGCGGAGCCAAATGCATATCCGGGTGTGTTTTCGGGGGCTGCGCTGGTTTTCAGGCCTTTGGGTTGGGGGCTGAGCATTTGGATAACCCCGCCGGCGACCATCGCAATACCCGCCGCCATGAGCCCAGGTCCTGCGGGGCCTGCAAAGAATGAAGCAGCGATCAGCACTACACCTATGATGGTCTGAAGGAGCCCTGCACGCTTACTGCCCGTGATTACTGGAGCGATTCGAATATCACCAGCACCGCCATAGCCCAACTCCTTCTCTCCAAGATTCTTCGAACCTCGAAAAACAGCAAACTCCAGCCCTTTAGACTTAGCATTGGAAATGAAGCGCTCGAAACCAGGAATCTGGACACAGAGAGCCTTGATTGCCTCGGCAGGCGATCGTACTGACAGCCTAAAAGAGCGACCAAACTGCCGAAGCTGTCCATAAAGCAAAATTGTAGTAAGCGGTTGATATTCAGTTGCGAGTGCGGACATTGCTTTTCTCCGGATGTAAAAAAACCGCCTGGATAGGCGGTCTCTTTGAGTTGCTATTTATAAGCAGCGGCGCACAGCGTCTTCTATTGCGCCTCTTCCCACCATCTTTGACCATGGCATGCGCTGATACAGCGCCACCTTGCTGCCCTTGCCAGAGCTGCCGATCTCAAGCACCTCGTCGGTCATCATGTCTGTAGCGACTATCAAACGGTAACCACTTTCTGTCTCAGACATGGTTGAGGTTGAGCGCTCCTCTTGCCATTTAGGAAGTACGCAGAGTGCGTACTGTTTCGGCGCCTTGTTGCTGCTTGCACTGATCGTGGGATCATTCTTCATTAGATCGCCTGGCGTCGAGCACCCCGCCAGCATCGCCACCGCCAAAGCTCCTACGAGCAATTTCATGTCGTTCCCTCGTTGAGATTTGGCGAGACTTTAGCACTGGGTAGTCGGAAACTAAAAAGCCCAGCACTAGACTGGGCTTTTTCACATCTGATCGGGTCAGCGCATCAGCTCCCCACCCTCATGCCATCTGATCAGTCATGCGCACTTGATGAGTATCGACTGCACCCGCTCCTCGGCAGGATACCGTGGAAACCGAAGCCGATTTTTTCAACAGCATCGGCCAGTAGCGGACGGTGGGCCGTGACCTCCGGTGTCAGATTCTTATCAAAAATCAGCCATCTCGTACAGCGGCCGAATTTCGATCTCGCTCGGTCCCGGCATGGGATTGGGGCAACGCTTCACCCAGGCGACCGCCTCGTCCATGTCCTTGACTTCCCAAAGCCAGAAGCCGGCGACCAGCTCGCGGGTCTCGGCGAAAGGTCCGTCGATGACCGTACGGCCGGGACCATCGAACGCAATACGCTTGCCCTGCGAGGAGGGCTTGAGGCCGTCGGCAACGAGCATGATGCCGGCATTGACCAGCTCCTCGTTATATCTGCCCATCGCCTCGAACATCTCGGTCGTGGGGAGAATGCCCTTTTCGCTGTCGTCGGTAGCCTTCACGAACACAATCACACGCATCGTCTGTCTCCTTGTTTGAGCTGGCCTCATCGGCCTGGCATCGGAACGACGAACGGGGTTCCGGAAATCGATATCGTACTGCAATATTTTTTCGACGGTTGAGACACAGGCACGAATGGCCGCTACCAGGTCATCGCGATGGCGCGATGACCGGTTGAATCCACAGTCGAAAGAAAACATTCGCCGAGTTACATGTAAGCACCGAGCAAGAGCGACCCCTCTCCCTGTTGCACCACCCCAGAAACGACAAAGCCCAGCACTAGACTGGGCTTTGTCGTATCTGGTTTATCAGTGAATCAGCCTCTCCCCCTCACGCCATCTGAGCCGGGATGCGCCACCGACAGGGAACTCCTAGCTGGCACTACGTATCAAAAAATATAGGGTAAGTCATTTTGACTTCATGTTTTCGGAGGACACGCCATGCGCCGCATATTCCTCATCCCTTTGCTAATGCTTTGTCTGCCCTTTGGTTCCGCCATTGCCCACAGGCCCGACATTGATGCGCGCGACGTTGCTACTTCGGCAGGGATTTCCGTGTCGTTGTATTCGACATTCAAGGACCACAAAATGGTCGCTTCCGCCCGCGATGACGCCTCCAGCTACGTGGCGAGTGGGGGTGCGATTCGAGGTGTCTATCTGGAGTCAGTGTTGAATCAGATTCGGCACGACCATCCAGACCTCAAGGCCAGCGACGAAGAGTTGGCCAATGCAATCCTCATTCAATATGAGGCACCCGCTGGTCACTAGAGGTATGGGCAAGTCAGTAGCGGGGCTTCGCTGGAAGTAATCCGGAAGGCATATCTGTGCCGATATGCGCACACCTGTCCGGAAGCTTTGGGTCGAAAAAAGCACTCGCCAAGCTGAACGAATCCCAGAACCAAAAATACCCGGCTCTAGACTGCAATGCTGCTCCACTTAAGTGAACAGCATTGCGCCTAGTGTCGGCTTCTTGTGGGTTGTAGCGTTTGAAGAAATACTAATGACTTTCAGGCATCAGCGATTATGTGGCATCGCTCCAGTGGAGATTCAGATCACGAACTGTCCCGCCTTGGAGCTCAATGGTGCCTCGTTGTTCGTGCCCATTGCGAGTTCCGACGATGACATATTTTCCGGGGGGCAACTGAACGTAAACGATAGGCCCAACCTGACTCAGCGTCAGCACTGAATGTCCCTGCATATTCTGAATCGCGACATCGACATCAGGGACGTATTTATTGCCCGGACCGGTGGAAAAGGTCATGTGCAGGCTGTATCCCTTGGCCTGCTGAATGGCTCGTGATTCGTCCAGACCAATACCACCCGACAGATAGGCAATACCGTTCTGCTGTTGTTGCTCAAGTTGCACTGCTGACGTGTCAATCGGCTCGCTGCTGGCAGCGTGCAATACCGCCGCAGGCAATCCCGACAGCGCAACCACAGCAGCTCCAGAAAACGCAAGTAAGCGAAAGGATCTCATGATGACGACTCCTGGGTCCTTACAGAACCCATGCATGGATGCCACCGCTGAGAGCCATATCATAAACCGGTGGCACTTCGATTTAAGTCACCCCCTTGTATTGTTGATCTCCCAGGCTCTAAAAAGTTTATATTTTGCTCATTGACTGTTTTGACACCGTTCGGTGTGAGGTCCTCACGAAACAACAAAGCCCAGCACTAGACTGGGCTTTTTCACGTCTGAGCGGGTCAGTGGATCAGCTCCTCCCCCTCACTCCATCTGATCAGGCATACGCACTTGATGAGTATCGACTACATCCGGTCCTTGGCAGGATGTCGATTCTAACTGTCTATATTCGGCCTATTGTGTTGAAAAAGTCGACCCGGCCTGGCTAGCCATGCATTGAGCGGCGAAAACGCTTTTTTGCGCGCTGCTACGTCAAATCTGAGCCCTGAACCTTCTGCGCAAAACACAGATTTCAATCTCAGATGCGCACTTTTCTGCCGTGGAAACCGAAGCCGACTTTTTCAACAGAATCGGTCGATTTCGGTCAGTCGCGACCGGCAAAAATCGGCCAAAAGCGGTCAGTCGTTGCGACAGTCTCGGCTAATGCAGAAATGCTGGTCCGCTTGACCGCCTCAACTGCAACCTCAGAATCAACCGCTGTCCCACTGGCCGCTCCTCGCCAAGCAATTCACTGTGTGTAACGAAATGCTCGACAGCGATTTGCGCGACCCAAAATAATGGCTCAACGCTCTGTACCCATGAGCGTCATCGTAGAAACCTGCGAAGTGAATGGCCTCCCCGGTGCCTTGGGATAACCAGTCTTCCGTGGCTTCGCATACATAGCACACCATGCCGTGCAGCTGCCTCCAGGCCTTGTACTTGGACAGTGTCATCCCTGCCTGCTGCTTGAACAGCTGCCGCAGGTGATCGGGAGAAAGATTGGCAATTCGGCTCAATGGCTTCAGGCTTAGACGCCCTTCAGTATCGCTGGCGATGGTGCTGGCAACCCGTAGCAAGCGTTCATCGACACGGAAAGGCGACTGCATCCCTCTGATCTCCGTTTGACAATTTTCCATCCAAGCGACCACCGCAGATCGTGGGATATTCCCAGAACACAGGTTGTCAAAGAGCAGATCATTCCAAGGTAGTTTTCCGGGAATTGACCACTGCGCCATTACCTGCTCCCCCAGTGATCGTTGGATGCCCATCCCTTCTGCGCTGAGGGGATCGAAGTAGATGATCACCAGACCATCTCCGGCTGCGGAACTCCACCGGCCACTCGCATGCAGTAGTCCGGCCGAATCGATCAGCCGGCCATCATCCATCTCGCAGCGCAGGAAGGTGCCCGGGCGACTGAGGATCAGGCTGGGTGCCACCATTTCCGAGCGATCGAAGCCGCCCGGTCCGGCATACATCATCCAGCCCTCGCTCACATAGACGCACTGTGTCTCGCCGTGCATGGAAATCGCTCGATATCATCTTGGCGAAGCCAAGCATTTTGTTGGGGCCCAGCGACAGACCGGTGACGACAGAACCATCGCTGGGGATTGACTCAGAAGGACTTGCTGACACCTATCAGTACATTCGCACTGCAAAGGTCATCGTACCCCGTTAATGATTGACACTCGGTTCGAGAGAGATCCGTACCCACCAGGCCTGCGCTCCAGGTAAGGCCAGCGTAGTCGCGGTAAAGCCGCACCTCCCATTCGTCGTAGCGCGATCTGCCCTTGCCACTGCTGGACTGGATGATGTCATCTTTGTAATCCATCAGCCCGTAGCGCAGGTTCAGGTGGGTCTTTTCGTTCAGAGGCAGTTCGTAAGCGACATAGCTGTAGAGATTGCTCTGATTCCCGAGCAGGTCGTCCGAGTACGCGGCGGTCAGCTCCAGACCATGGAATTTGAGTCTGCCGTAGGTGGCAGTCTGGTTGAACAGACTGTCCTTGGGATAGACGTACTTGATGTAGCCCAGATCGAAGGACAGATCGTCGCTCAAAGGTACGTACCAGCCCGCATAGAAGTCCTGCTCAAACCGGGTTTGGGTGCCCTCACCGAAGTCGACGGACGAGCCCCATACGCCGGCATAGAGCCCGAACGGGGTGGACAAGGTGGCTCCAGCCTGGGCAGCCGGATCCCCCAAGGTTTGCGAGATACCCTTCGAGCGGTAGTCGTTGATGGCGGTCAACTCCAGGCTCAGGTCATAGCCATTTCCCAGGGGAAGCGCCGAAGCGCGCAGAGCGACCAGGCTCAAGAGAACAACAATCACCGCATTGGCTGCCTTCATCAGCAATCCTCTATTCTTATTTTTGTGAGGCGAACTCCCCCGCCGACTGAGCGATCCGCAGGGTTGTGGTTTGAATGGAAAGATCCGTCAGAGCCCGTCAGGAAAAAGTCCGAACGGCCAATTCGCCCAAGCTTGGCGACGGGATGCATCGGGGTCGACTTTGATCCCGGACGTGGTGCTCCAGAGCATGGTCTGGCGAGAGCTGGAGTCGTATCGGGGCCAGTGCGGCACCGTTTTACCGTTTGGATTGCCCGTGCGGGCAAAGTTAGTCCAGGCGTCCATCATCTGGCTGGCGAGCAATTGCTCCTCCTGACGCCGGGCGTGGCCGAGCTTTCCACCACCAGGCACCCAATCTAGATCTAGGGTGCCGAAGACGAAAGGCAACTCCAGCGCATGGGTTGCCCCCAAGTCCGGCTGGCCGGACTCCAGGAAACCCAGCGGAACCTTCCACTGGAACCGGTACAGGTAGGTATTGGGGTTGTGAGCAGCCTGCATCTCTGCCAGCCGGGTCATCGGCTGGATCATCACAAAATCGTCGTTTTGTGCCTGGCGAATCAACGACTGATCCCGCGTCTTCAGACTTTCGGCATAGAGCGCATCCAGGCTTGCGGGCGCAAGCGCCTGATCGAGGTGGCTACGTAGCTCGTCCGGGATTATAGGGGCAGCAGGCCCCAGGTCGGTCTGCTCCGTGAAGGGGTTGCGCTGCTTGCTGTCATACAGGCTCCAGTAGTTCATCTCGTTCTGGTTGGCACCGACCATGAGGTCGATACCTTTCGCATGCCCGGCCGGGATGAGCTGGTTGGGGTTGCCGACGACCAGTTGCCCGTCCCGGTACGGCGCGAACAGGCTGTCGCCGTGCTCGGTATTGAGCGTTGCCGCTGTCTGCTGGTTCAGTAACTCCAGCGCAGATGCCTTGAGCAACTGCGCCAGCGTTTTAAGTTTCCCCGAGTTGCCAATCAGTGCCGCAGCGGAAAAGGCAAAGTCACGGGTATGAATCAGGTTCACCCCACCACTCTGCGCGATGGCCCGGTGGAACAGGCTTTCAGGATTGGCCGTCGCTAGCAGCGCGGTGATGGAGATGCTGCCCGCCGATTCACCGAACACCGTGATGTTATCGGGGTCGCCACCGAAAGCCTGGGCGTTGCGCTTCACCCACTCGAGCGCGGCAATCTGGTCACGCAGACCGTTGTTACCACTGCCCATATAGCTCGGATCGAGCTTGCCCAGCTCCATAAAGCCAAACAGGCCGACACGATAGTTCAATGCCACAACCACCACATCACGCCTGGACAAGTGCTGCCCTGTATAGAAGTCGGACGATCCATTCCCTACTATGAAGGCGCCACCGGGGATGAACACCATAATAGGTCGTTTCTTGCCATCTACGGCCGGCGTCCAGACGTTCAGGTGCAGGCAGTCCTCATTCTCGTAGACCTCCAACGTTTCGCCGGAGACCGCGTCGGTGTGAGCACTGGGCTCATAAGGGTAGCGCTCCAGCGGATCCTTGACCTGCGGGCAGGTGGAACGAAAGCGCGTCGCCTCCAGAGTGCCCTGCCACTTCTCGACAGGTTGTGGCGGGCGGAAACGCAAGGTACCAATCGGCGGTGCGGCATAGGGGATTCCCTTGAATGCTAGCCCCGCCCCCTCGCGAATCCCCTGGACGATTCCCCCATCGGTCACCGTGCAGAGAGCGCAAGGCTCGGCGGCCAATAGACTGCCGCTACCCAGCAGACTTGCCGCGACCACGGCAAGTGCTGCCATTGATCTTTTTATTGTCATACCGCCTCCGGTTCAAATTGATGAACCGAAGGATGTGATGAGCGTGAATGCGCGTCTTGTACGAAACGGGGATTGAACCTCGGTAGGTTGCAGCAAGCCATATGGTGGGGTGGAGCTTGCATTTACCTCTAAGTAAGTCGACTGGCCGCAAAGGGTCGAAAAAGGTCATTCACCAGGATGCACGAAAGCATCGTGCAGTGATGACACCTCAGCCTGTACGAATCCCAGAAACTACAAAGCCCAGCGCTAGACTGGGCTTTTTCATGTCAAAGAGTCGGAAGCCTTAGGCTGCCGCGGCTTTCAGCCGATCCTGCTACAGAAGCGGTCTACCGCTGATCAATCTCGATCTTCTGGGTTGGATCGGCACTGTATTTTTGGCGCTTCAGCTGCGGATCATTCGAGGCTAGACAAAAGAAGAAAATCTCCGCTTCACCACAGCCGCCTTGCAAAGCACATTCACTCGCCTGCATATGGTCGAGGAGGATCTCCCTTCCCTGGGACAAACAAAACGCGTTTGCCTCCTTCAGAGCCTGCCCTTTCGCGGAGGCCGGGCCGCCGAAGGGAACGCGCGTTGAAATCGTGTAGGTGTCCGGCCCTACCTTTATCGGGCCGCTATCAGTACAGCCAGAAAGCAGCGCCACCGCCAAAGCCCCTACAAACAATTTCATGTCGTTCCCTCATTGAGATATGGCGAGCAATGTAGCATTGAGCGTCAAAAACGAAGAAATCACTATCAGGACAAATCTTCGTCGAGAGACTCAGGCGTGAATGCTTGCCGTAATCCTTCTCAAGTCATTAACTAGTCTCTTGCTGGTAGCAAGGTGGAATCGGGCCTCGGACGCATTCAAGTCAGAATCGATCTCGTAATCAGCCATCGCTCGTAATTGCTTTTGCTTTCGAATGCTCTTTCCGATAGAGACAAGCCCTTTAGTCGCACAAGTAAAACGACGTATAAGCTTCTCGTGCGCCGTTTTTACTTCCTCGTCACCTGGAAGAGACAGGGCCGACGCAGCCAATAAGGCCTCATGATAAAGAGCATAATAACTTCTACTGATGCATGCGCGGTTACTCGCTTCATCACTGCTTTCAATAAGAGCATCTGCAAGCATCAGCAACTCATCGCTACACACCGACATAATAACCATCCGCAGCCAAAATATTTGCGCCTAACTCATAGGGCGCTAAACCAATCGACAATACCTCATCAATCTCCTCATCAAACTCATTGAGCAAAGCTTCGTCGATAGCCATATCAATTTCGACCAGCCTTTCAGTACTGCCCTTTACAACGAATCGATACAGTATTCCTTCATCATGCATTGCAAACAAATCGTAGGCAATGAACGGGTGAGTTGACATGGATTTTATGACCCTTGCAGCAGTGGCAATTCTACGCACTACCTGGTCGTCATTGGCACCAATCTGGTCCATGATTTCTGCAGCGCGAATGACCTGAGTACTCACCTCGCCTTTTTGCTTTCCTGAGCGAATATAAAGATCTCTTGCCTTCTGAAGTAAGCCCGTATGAACACAGCTATCGGCCAACCCTGACAGTCCTGCGTTTTCCGCATCAGAAATGTCTGAGCGCAAGATCTCATCCTTTGACATTTCAATTTCTCCACAAATGTAAAGTGCGTGAGCGGTAGAAATAGATACCGCAAGCTTATCAAGCCCGGCTCGCTGAGCATCTTTGAATAGGTGTAATGAATTATCCGTTTTCATCTGGTAAGCAAAAAGATAGGCCTGTTCGTGCAATGCAATTGAGGCAACAGTAAATTCAACGCCAGGATCGATGAGCAAGTTATCAATCCGATTAAATAAGCGCCGTATCTCAAGCTCATCAACAAAGTGCGTCTCTGCAATCTTGTGCCAAAGACGTAGCCGGTCTTCCGACAGCTTATTTATCGCCAACCCTGGCTCAGGCAACATGGTTTAGCCTCGCGCAAATGTGATCAGGGTATTGGGCTTCACTTGCTGAGTCGATACTGTTTAGACATACACATCAAGCTTGTCTCGATTTATGACGAAGTATCAGACGCGTTCGGTCCAGCCATGGGCCGCCGAAAACGATGATCTCGCTCGGCCTGCCGTACAGGTGGTGCAATAGGAACGGACCAGGTCCGAAAGTGACGGCATCCTCGCCAGATAGCGCCGGATCAGCGCCGAGGAAAATCCCGGCGTGGTTCGGGTGAACCGTCCGCCCTACTTCCATCACGACCATGTCGCCGCGCTGCGGCTGATCGACCCGGCAAAACCCGGCCGCCTCATAGTTAGCCTCGTACAGACTGGCGCTGTCATTGCTTTCCCACCAGCCATCGGCGCGCTTGAAGGCTTCGAACTCAAGCCCCCATTCGCGCTTGTACCAGTCCGCGCAGACCTGCCAGCAGTCCCAGGCGCCATGCACGAAAGGTCGATTGAGCAGCGGCGTGCTGCCGGTCGGTGTGAGGCTGCGCAAATCTGCCTCGGGCCAACTCAGAATGTGCCAGGGCAAACCGGTCGCCTCACACATGGCCAGGTCATGCGGTGACGGTCGGCTGGTGGCATCTGGGTGCGAGTGAACAATGCCAATCACCTCTCCCAGGTCTTCCGCCGCGGCGTAGTCCTCCGGATCAAGCCGGAACTCTTCGTTCGGCTCGGTCGCGATATTGCGGCACGGGAAATACTGCTGCTTCCGCCCGATCGCCAGCAGAAGGCCGCAGCACTCTTTCGGGTACTCGGCAGCCGCGTGCGCCTGTATCGTGCTCAGGATGTGCTTACGCATGGTCAGCTCCGAGCGATCAGGGAAACAGCGGGGAAACCGCCGTGACTCAGTGGTTGGTTTTCACCGAAACGCAACTTGCAGGACTTCAGTCCACCCTTGCATTGATCCTTGCTCGGGTCATCCGTGGGGTTGTCCTCGTCGTCGAACATGGCGCTGCTGGTGTGGCCGCAGTCCGGACCGCGATAACCGCCAGTCATTGCCCAGTGGCAAAAGGTCGTCATCTGCCGGCCGGGTAGCCCGTGGTTATCGATCTCGCCTGGCGAGGACAGCTCCCATTGCACGACTTCGCCGTCTTCACCGGTCTTCTGGTCGATGTACCAGATTTCCAGTGCTTCCTGCGTCGGGTCGGCGGTCGGGTTGCCCTCAGGAAAGTTCGCCGCATCCAGGTACTGGGCCAGCGTCTCGCGAACCGTCAGCTGGAACTTCAGCAGATCCTCGAACGCTAAGCACAGCGCGGTGATCCGACCGTTAATGTTGCCTGCGCTGAAAGTTGGGCGAGTGGCGGTGCCATTGCTGTCCGCACCAATGCCTTCGATCTGCACCGGCCAGGCCGCGTACTCGTTGCCTTGCCACCAAATCGATTTCGCCGGCAGCTCATCCGGCGAACCGGCATAGGCCAGGAGTTCTTCCGGTGAGTGCGGGATTGCGTGAGCATGGAAGCGCAGTACGTCGGCGCCGTACTCGGTGCCGTCGATTTCAAACAGCCGCACTTCCCCGCCGGGCTCCAGTTTCTGGATGTCCGTGATTAATGCCATCAGGGTTTCCCTTAAGGGTGAAAGGTTTGCTCGAAGGTGGCGGTCAGCGCGTACACCGAACCGCCCTTATGGGTTGGCTTGTAGCCGTTGCATTTGTAGAGCCCAAGCTCGCCGAGCGGCGGCGTCCAGAGAAACGCTTTTGCGCCCTGGTGGCGATCGAGGAAGGTTATGATCTCCTTGATCCGCGCTTTCCCACCGGTATGACTGATCGGCCAGGACTGCATCTTGTTGTTGATGCCGTCCGAAACCGTTTGGCCATAGCCATCGCCAAACTGTTTGGTCCGGGTCCGCTGGCTGATCTCGCCAGCAGCACCCTTCTCGATCGGCCAGGTGAAGGTTTCAAGAGCCATGAGCCGCCCCAGCTGCCAGTCCTTTACTTACTCCAAAATCGCCCACCTGGTCGCAACTCTTCAACTGTAAAATCTGAAACGCTCTCAATAAACTCAATCTCCATTCTTTCCATTGCATCTCGCAAATCCTCGACGCTCTCAAAATCAGGATGGGTGGTCGCCGCAAAGCGACCTACGGCAGATGCATAGGCCTTTGCTCTTGCTCTTATCTCAGCAGCGCTGCAATCGGCCGGTAAATTCCCGAGAAAAAATTTAACGATCGCTTGATTTACAGCATTAAAAAGGTCTTGGTTCTCGTATTTAAACTTCAATTAAGCTCTTCCGTTGATGGCGTTCCATATGCTTCCGCCAGGCCGCAAGCCTTTCCGGATGGCAGACTCGGCTTCACCTTTAACGGCCTCCTGAATTCCCTTGCCTAAGGCGGCAGGGTCCGTAGCGCCTGGCCCGGTTGCAGTGCTGTTACCGGACGCATCGACCGTAACACTGATAGGGAAATTGTAAACGCCTCCACCTCCCGAGCCACCCATTGCAGCAATGCCCGGTCCACCACCGGACGTTAGCGGTGTAACGCTACCGCCCTCGGCACCGGTCATCAGGTAGGACCTGCCGCCCTGACTGAACAGCTCCGGCCCTTTCTCGTTCACTTCGTACAGGGTGTTGGGATCGACGCCGCCCCCTGAGGCACGGCCACCACCGAAGTTCACCGAGGCGGAGCTCGCATCAAACTGACTGCCGAAGCTCTGTGCGCCAGCCTCTGCACCGCCGGCCGTTGCAGCACCTGTTGCGCCGGTACCGCTACCAGTGAAGTAACTGATGCCAGCGCCGACCAGGCTACTCAGCAACGCCGAGCTCGCCTGTCGTGTCGCAATCCGCGCCATGTCCGCCAGAATCGACTTGGTGAAATCGGCGAACGACAACTTCCCGGTCATGGCGAAATTGACGACCGCGTCTTCCATCGAGCTGAAGGCGTTGCCGAACAGGCTCTTGGTCTGGCCAGCGACGTTCTGCGCCGAATCCAAGTAGTTGGCCCAGGCCGATGTCGCGCCCTTCGTCCAGTCACCCTGCGCCGCTTCGACATCCGCATAGTTCTGCCGGATCTGATCGGTAGCCGCCTTGTTCGCGTCTGCGAGGGCTTGAGATTTGCGGGTGAGCTCTTCGTCGGACATGTCGCGCGACGGGTCGGATTTCTGATTTGCAAGTTCCAGCGACTGCTGAGCGAACCGGTCTTGCTGGCTATTCAGCTCACCACTGAGCGCGTTCTGCCGATCACCCTGGCCAACTCCGATAACAGCCCGCCGCCCGGCCAGCTCCAACGCTTTCTGTTGCTGATTTAGCGCTTGAGCGTACGAAGTGATCGCGCGCTCTTGCTTGGCCAGTCGGCCGGTTTCGCTTGTGGCGAGCACTTCAAGCTGGCTATCAGCATCCTTCTGCGCCTTGACCATCGCTGTTCGTGCGTCGGCAATCTTCTGGTCCAACTGGATGCGTTGAGCAGCTGAGGTGCTGGCCTTGCCTTTGACGGCCTCCAGCGCCGCAATCTCGGCTTCGTAGGCTGCCGTGACCTCATCCCGTTCGTTGCCGATCAGGCCGTCACGCTTTTGCACGTACTCAGCCTGGGAGATGAGACCAGCTTTCTGCGCGGCCTCCAGCTGCTTTTGGGCGTTGCTGTATTCGGCCACAATCGAGGCGAGCTGATTTTTGGCGTCGTTGAAGCCGGTGAGATCGACACTGCCCGCTGCGGCTTTTGAGTCCTTGAACTTGTCGTTGATGTTCGCGATGTTTTTATCGACGACGGTCTGATCAAGGCGCTTATCTTTCGGGTCAGTCTTGCGGATATCATCAAGCTGTCGACGATATTCCTTCAGTGCATCTGTGCGCTTCTGCTCATTCGTCCAAGAGGATTTGGTGAGTGAGTCGATCTTGATCATTGCATTCTGAGATGCGAGCTGAGCCTTCGCCTGCTCCCCATCAAATTTGGCGATGTCGGCAGCAGCGGCTTTCTGGTCCTCGAGCATGTTGAGTTGGCTGCTGTAGAACTCAACCATCTCTTTTTGATTTTGAAATGCACCGATATTGCCTGATTGAGCCCCGACCAGGTTTTTACGCGCCCGATCGATATCGGCATCGATATCCTGCCGTCCAAGGTTCTTCAGATTGTCAGCTGCTCGGGCAACAGCGTTGTAGCCCTTCTCCCAAAAGCTCAAATTCTCAAGGATCTTGGGCGTGCGCTCATTGATCGCATCTGCATACTGCTCAGTCGCCAGCTTCACCGCGCCCGCGTGGTCGCCCTGCTCTTCCAGTGCAGCAATCTGTGAGTAAACCGAGGCTGTCAGATAGTGGTACTGCTCGTTCAGTGCTGCGGATGCCTTGACGGGGTCATCCGCCAACTTCGTGAATTCGCCAATCGTTTCACTGATCGCTTTACCGGTTGCTTCCTGCATAGACACGGCGGCCTGCGTGATGCCGGCGAAGCTTTCGCCTGCGATCTTGCCATTCCCTGCCAGTGCCGCGAGCGCTTCGGCGGCCTGGCCAGTGGTACCCACGCTTGCGCTAATTTGACGCGCCATATCAGCAAGCTGCCCAGCGCTTAAACCTGCCGAATTACCGGTGACGATCATGCCCTTGCTGTAAGCATCCTGCTCTTCGCTGCCCATGTGATAGGCGTAAGCCAGCCCGCCCACCGCAGCGGTGGCCAGCGCCAAAGGAGCGAGAATGGCTAGCAAGCCAGCCGCGGACGCGCCAGCACCCGCGCCCAATTGAGCCACTGCGCGCGCGCCACTGCCCCAGTCGCCAGAAGACAACGCATTGCCAAGCTGAACGACGTTCTCTTGCGCCTGGCGGGTGCCAAGCTTCAGTTTGTCGAATGCTCCGGTCGCGCCGGTGACACCAGCCCGGTCCTTGCCGACCTTAGCCAGGGCCGCGTTATAGCTTTCGACATCGATAGCACCGCGGCGAAAAGCCTCATGCGCGGCTTTTTCCTGCGCCTCCAGCTTAGCCAGCTTTGCGGTGACCGGATCAATGCTGTTGACCGTGCGCTTTAGCGCCTCGTTCTGCTTGTTCTCAGCGTCGATCAGCCGTTGTTTCTGTGCTGCCTCCTTGGCTGCTGCCTTTTCTAGGCGCTCATGCGAAGCGAAGATTTTGTTTTCATACTCAAGCTCGGCCTCAGCAGTAACCAGCCCCTTTGCACGAGCCTTATTCAACAGATCGCCGGCAGCGACCAGCGAGGAGTAACTGTCGCCGCTGCGCTCCATCGCAGCATTCAGGTTGCGGATGACGCCCATTTCAGAGAAGGCACTGTCGACTACCTTGCGACTGGCACCGGCCTGCCGCTCCCGGGCACTGGTGGACTTTTCGATGCCTTGCGCGATCTCAGTCTCGGCCTGAACGATCTTCTTGCCAGTATCAGCCAGCCCGACGCCAGTCTTGCCGAGGTCGTCGATCGCCTTCTCTGCGCCCTCTGCCGCATCGACCAGCTTGTCCAGGTCGTCAGCAGCTTTGACGGCGTCCGACGACTCTACTGCGATGCCGATCGATGCGAAGGTGGTGCTCATTTACTGTCCCTCTGTTCCGCCATCACCTGCAGGGCTTCAGCTTCCATGTGACGGATATCGCTGAAGATGCGTTGCCGCTCACCGAGAGGCACGCCACACATTCGAATCACGTTGGGCAGAACGCCGTAGTCCAACCCCGTTGCGCCGCACGCGCCTGTACGCCACTGAGTGCTCATGGCCTCGAAGACCTGGAATGACGACCAGACATCCGGCCAGACTTCACAGTCCTGCCCAGTCAGGTCGCCGACCATGAAGCCGAAGGTCTTCAGCTCTTCAGCCGAAGGCCCTTGCTCGTAGAGGGCGCGCGCGACGCTTAGGAGTTTCCCAAGCGGGACTGGTTGAAGGCCTCGGAGTACGCAGCCAACACCGCGCTGGGCGTCGAGACGATCGAGCTGACCAGGATGCGAATGTTCTCGTCGGTGAACTTCTCGTCGAAGTCCCAGCTGACGACCACCGCCTTGATCTGCTCGACCTGAATGTCGATCTGCGCTGCCGTGAACTCTTCGAGACCCATCTCCTCGACTTTCAGGCCCAACGTCTTGTTACGCTCACCCCATTCGGTATACAGCGTCGCGAGTTCAGTCCGGTCTCGATACTTGAACTCGAACGGCACCTTCATCGGATCGCCGCCGACTCGTGGGATCATCACGTCAGCCTTGAACGTAGGGTTTTGAATCAGCTTGAACTTGGCCATGGGTTACGCCACCGCAGTCAGGTAACGGGTTGGCTCCGCCTGCAGTGCCAGGTTGACGGTGCGGGTCAGCAGGTTGTTGCGCGATACTGCCGGCTGCTTGGAGAACGAGGTGTAGGTGCCATAGAACAGCGTGTCGTTGCCTGGCAGATTGAGGCGTGCAGCCTGCACTTGCTTGCCCGCGTCGGCAGCCAGCAACACGGCGTTGAAGGCCTGGGCCGGGTCATCGGCGATGGTCAGCACCATGCTAGCGGCAGATTTGTCGGTCGGGATCTGTTTGCCTTGGTCGTCTTCCAGGAACACCACGTCAAGATAGTTTTGCTCGCCGCCCGAGAACGCGACGTCGTTAACTTGCGGGATCTGTACCCAAGTCAAAATCTTTTTCATGGTCCCAGTGCCGCCACCGGCCGGATAAACCTGAGTATCAGTGGTATCGATGGACTCGAAAGTGACCGCGATCGCAGTAGCTGCCTTGACCCGGGCTACCTTGTTGTTCAGGCGGCTCCAGCCGGAAGTAAGTAGCACAATGTCACCAGCAGCAAGAGTGCCGCCAGCTACCGTAGCTACTGCTTCGGAGGCATTGGAAAGCGCAGTGAATGCGAGCGCGGTGGCATAGGTGGCAGCGTGCTGAACGGTGCCGCCATTGGGTAATTTGAACGCCATTTGAGTTGTCCTCTTTTCAGAAATAACAAAACCCGCACAAGGCGGGTTCTGGGTTTGCCCAACGGGCGAATTAGTTGGTATCAGCGCGGTACTGAAACGACGCGGCAACGGTGTAAGTGGTGTTGTCTGGAATACCGGGGCTTGGCTCCACCGGCGTCAGCACGATGACTTCGAAGTCACCGCGGTTGAGGCGAAGGTAGAGCGGGTATAGCTCGGCGATCTCGTCCACCAAGTCTTCAGCCATACCCGGACCAGAACCCGATGGCGTCACGATGCTCACCTGAAACACACCGGTATAAACACGGTGGTCACCGCCAAGCGTGTTGCTGCCTGTACTGGCCGGAATGGCGAAAGCCTTGACGTAGGTTTCATCATCTTCCGGCTCGAAGACGACACCTTCAGAGTCGATCCGCAGCGGTGGTTTGCGAGCTGTAGCCCAGTCGCTCAGGCGCCTCTCAAATAGCTGTCGAATTATTGTGTGGCTCATACCTGGTTGTTCCTGATGGCGTCATCGACGATCTTTTGGAAGCGGGTCAAGGTCACTCGAACCATGCCGCCGGGCGCCTGCTTGGAGTGTCCATACTCGAGCGGTATTCCGTAAGCCAGGTTGTTCACGATGTACGCCGTCTGCCCAATGGTCAGTGCCTGCACCTGGGCGCGCAGTACCGCGATCGTCACGTTGCCTGATGGGTCGATCTGATCCAGCACGCCCTCGGCCGGGGTATCGATTGAGAACTGCCAGTTGCCGCGAAAGCGCCCGCCGACGTACCCCTTGCCGGCGACCAGCCCATTCACATTGAAGTTCTGATCGCGCTCGGTCTTGGTCAGAGGCTTCGCGTACTTCACACCACGCTTGAGTTTTCCGGCCTTGGTGAAGTTGCTGTCGGTCAGGTTGATGACCGTGTTGCGCACGGCCACCTTGAAGTCGTAGTCGTCGGCCGCTCGAGTGTTCGCTTGGCGATGCGCAACGTTGGCCGCCCAGATTTCAGGGTTGCCTACCGGTGACATGCGAATAACGCTGCTGCCGATTTCAATGACGATCTCGCGGAATGTCGCGTCGATGCCCGCCTTCGCCTGCTCGGCAAACTGCCGGATGTTCTCGGCGAAGCTGCCATTCATGCCGGCATATCGATTGCTCACGACCGCACCTGCAGCTCGTACAGGATCGGCGTGCCGGCCGGGTTGATCTCTTTCAGTGGTGGGACAATGGTCCAGGTTCGACCTTGGGCAACGACCTTGCTCAGCAATGTCGGCGTCGAGGTCAGCCCGCTTGCCGCAATCTTCAGTTTCTTGTCGCCGACCTTGATCAAGGAGTTGGTCTGAAACTCTTGCCCGGTGAAGTCGAGCATGATGCCTTGGGCTGTACGCTCAACGACGGAGTCAGGCCGCGTTTTGCTGGTACTCGGGTCGTATGCACCTTTGATGATGTCCCGGATAGTCACCGGCTGGCCGAACTCTGTAATCATCTCCAGAGCCATCACGGCCAATTCGTCGTAGAAGGCCATGGGGGCTCCAGATGTGAAAAACCCAGCTCGATGGCCGGGCTTATTTATGTGCGGACACGACGCTCTTCAATCATCTTGTCCGCAAAATGGGCCGCTTCCTTGAAAACGTTATCCCACTGTTTTTCCGAGCTATTTTCTGTCAGATCTGTTTGCGCTTTCGCAAGAGGAAGTGCTGCAGCGAAATACTGATCCCATGCTGCAGCCTCAGCAGCGTTAAAGAATACGATGCTCATAGTTTCCACGCTCCAACAGAAGAAGGAGCCTCACGCTAACTCACGCCCGAACGGCAAACAACCCGCGCTGCTGCAAGTAGTCAGCAAACTGAGTAGCGCTCGGCCGATCTGGTGCAGCTGGCAGCAGTCGGTTGCTGGTATTGGGTATTGCCGCGTACTGCCGTGTCACCGCCCCTTCGACGCGATCCAGCAGCACCGCGCCCTTGCGCTTCTCCACCGGGTCAATATCATCGGTATGGATCTCGGCAGCCAGCGCCATATGGCCATATTGGATGCGCGCCGGCAGGTAGTTGTGTGGCTTGTTCTCGCCATCCAAATGCACCTCCCTGCGCGGCCAGGCCAGAGCCTGGTCACTGCTGGACTTTCGCCCCTTCCAGGTCATGCCATCCATCGCCAAGGCCGCCCGGCGCAGCAGCGCCTCTTGCGCAATCTCTTCCGTCGGAATGACCACGCCAAACTTACTCGCGTACATGACCAAGTCCGCGGCGCTTGCATAGCTTTCGGCGTCTGGCTTGCTGGTGCCATCCTCGACGATCAGAGTCATGAGTTAGCTCGCTGGAATGAGTTTGATGATTTCGGACTTGGGAGCCTTGAGATCATAGTCGATGCCTTGCGCCGTCAACCACTCACGCAGGGCGGCGACGCCCATCTTCGACGGATCGGTTTCCACCTCTCCTTGAGCAGCAGGCAACTCGGAGACGATGACTTCGACACCCAGCGCCTCATAAGCGTCAACAATGGCTGGGTGATCACCAACGACAACAACCTTTGTCACTCCGCTTTCAACGGAGCGAAACAGATCGGCATTACGGTAGCGCTTGTTCGGGTCGAAGCCGTCCAGCTGATTGGTGTAGATGAGTTCCATAACGCTCTCCAGAGCGGCCATTTCTGACCGCTGCTTGATGTGTGGGTTAGCCGCCAGTAACTGGTGGTGTAGCAGTCAGCTTGATCATCACGCCGGCGGTGACCTTGTCGCTGCCGGCATGTTTGACCCAGTTGGCTGGGGAGCCCACAGCAGACAGCGTCGGGTTGGAGCCACCGGTGTCAGCCTTCCAGCTGTAACCCAGCACATCGATGTTCACGGTCCCTTCAGCGCGGTAGCCAAGGCTGAGGTTTTCTTCATCGTTCACGTCGTAGGAGCGGAAGCCCGGCGCCTGAGACTCAGTGATTGCCACGGCATTCGGCAGCAGACCAAAGATCACATCCGCCGGCGCGGTGTCAGTCACCAACACTGGTTTGCCGAGAGTGCCCGGCAGACCGCCGTAAATCACCACTCCCGCCTCTTCGTAGATCTTGTTGGTGATGGCCTCATCGACAATGTCGAAGTAAGCACTCGAGTGCATGACCCAGAGAGAGATGCGACCGAACTTGTCGCCGAATTTACGCATGCCGCGCGTCAGCGTCTTTTTGCCATCGGTTTCGATGTTGGCCGAAACCACCATGCCTGGGTTCGAGCCGATCGCGGCGCGCAGTGCAGCGGTGGCGTACTGGATGAAGCCTTCCAGAGTTGCGTCAGCCACATCGGCACCGACAATCTGGGAGAACTCTTCTACCGGACGGCCGCGGCGCTTGAAGGCCTCTTCGGTGGTTTGGTACGGGCCGTACTTCCAGGGAGCTTTTACGCCAACGGCTTCGCCGGCGGTGATCTTCTTCGCAACGACCTTGCCTTCAGAGTTGACGTCGCGATGCTCCAGGGAGCCGTTCAGCTTGTAGAGCGCACGCTTGCGGAAGTCACCCTCGATCAGCTCGTTGTCGAGCACCATCGCGCCGTTGGACGATGCGTTGAAGATGTCCAGGTTGTCCTGAACGCGCTCCAGATATGCGGTTTGCGCCTCATCGTTGTAGATGATCAGGTCGCTGTTTACGGTTGTAGCCATGGGTCAATCCCCTTACTTGGGCAATTGCAGATATGCGGTTTGGCCGTGCTTGCGCTGATAGTCGCGCTTCTGCTCGGAGGTCATTTCGGAGCGTTTGAATGCAGCCTGGCCGCCACCCCCGCCCGGGGCATTTGTTCCTGAAGCCCTTGGCCACAGGTGAGGTGCGCTTTCGCGCAGAGATTCCGCCCATTCGAGCGGGGTCAGAGGGGTTTTGCCGTCTTTGCCGAGGATGGCCTGGCCTTCCTTGTCGACTGCGACAGCATCGCCCTCTTCGTTCAGCGTGAACTGCCCTCTGGCACGAAGGATCAGATCGTCTGTCGCTTCAGGCAGCGCACCGGCCTTGATTGCAGCGGCGCGAATCGAGTCGCCGAGTACCTTGTCTCGGAACTTGTTGGCGAACGCTTCGGACTTTTCTGCCCGAGTTCTCTCACCGGCCAACTGCTTTTCGAACTCACCACGCAGGCGTTCAGTGCGCTTGCCAAATACTTCGTCGATCTTGCCCTCGGTCAGCAGCTTGGTTTCTTCGTCCTGGCCGGCTTTGGCCAGCAGCCCTTTGACGGCATCAATGTCGATACCTTCGAACTGGGTCTCGAACTGACTCAGCTTGCCGGTCGTATCTTTGAGCTTGCCTAGCAGCTCGGTGTTCTTGGTTTTCAGCCCAGAAACAGAGGTTTCAACGGCAGTCGCGATAGCGGCCTTGATTGCCGGGTTTTCCAGGTCGATTTCGTTTTCTTCTGCCACTTGATGCACCCCTTGGGTATGGTTCGCCCGCTTTGCAGGCATAAAAAAACCCCGCCGAAGCGAGGTTTTGTTTTCGAAAATAGTTTTTAGTTAATGCCGAATCTTAATCTGGAGTTCCCTCAAGCGATCACTCGTGTAAGGGCGATATTTGTAGGTCTCATTGACGACCGATGTAACCGGTCCGGCTCTGGCCGCATCCTCAAGCCAGTTGTACGCAAGAACAAGATCAATAATACAACTCAAATCGGCGTCTAAAAGCCTGCCGGCTTGATGTGCTCTTTCTGTCAGCTGATGAATCGCAATGCGACTCTCGTAAATGGATTGAGAATCTCGCTTGATATCGAGCGCAGATCTGAAATTGCGCACTATGAGTTTGATTTCGTCTGCCGTTAAATTGGAAAGCATATCAGCCACTCCTTGGCGATTAATGCTCTCAACTTAGCAGGTCCGCCCGCTCGAACGCCAGCGGCTCCAGCGCTTTCATCTGCACCAGGGTCAGTGGCGAGAAGTTTCGATCAAGCTGTAGCTCAGCGAACCGTTCCAGGCTCAAACCGCCCTCCCGAAACAGCTTCGCCCGTTTCGGGCCAATGGCTGCATCCTGAAAGGAGGCCGGCTGCTGCTGTAGCCAGTGGTAATAGTCGAGACTGGCACTGACCTGCTGCGGCCCATCGTCACCGACAGAAGCCCGCGTAGCGCCTTTGGCGAATATCTCGCTCAGCTTGGTCAGGAAGATGAAAGTGGTGCGGCAGTTCGGATGAAACGGAGGCCTCGGCCCAGAGTGGACCGGGAACCGCCGCTTATCCATCGATCGGCAGGTCTGGCTGGTCTTGCTGTCCAGGGTGGCGACCATTTCGATCTCGGTCACCACATCGGTGTTGGCCTTGGCCACCTCCATCCGTGCCTGTGACGACACATGCTGAATCGCGGTGTGCACCACCGCACTAGCGTTGCGGTTGGTCGTGGCCAGAATGCCATCTTTGTAGCCGGCAGCCTTGGTGCCACGAATGTTGCGTATGATCTGGAAGTTCGTCTGCCCTTCGAAAAAACCCTGCCGGATGGTACCGGTGACGCGCTCGCGCTCTGCCGTGGTCCAACCCTTGATGAAGGCCTTCAGCAGCTTGCCGCCACCGGTGCCGCGCACGCTGAGCGGATTCGTCAGCACCGCCGTCCGTATCGCGGAGACCGTCGGCATCGCCACATCGAACGACACACCGACCGGTACCGACCTTGTGAGACTCGTTGCTTCGAATTCGGCCTCGTAGTTGGCGATATCGATCAGATCGAGATTCAACTGCGCGCTGTAGCGGTCGAAGATGCCCAACAATAGGCTGTCGACTTCCTTCAGCAGCGACTCAAGCCGCTTGACGTTGTACTCGGTCAGATCGGACTGGGTAAGCCGGTCCCGGATCGAGCGGTCAATCTCCTTGAGGAACGGTGCGAACTTTCCGACCTCGCCCGCCTTCAGCTGCTCGAGGAATACCGCATGCCGGATCGTGGCATCAAGGATTGCCTGGTTGGCCGCCACTGTTCACCCCCACGTCGTCCAGGCCGAGGCCGTCAGTCTGTTCCAGTAGCTCGCCGTCGATCTGCAGGTCTGTGCGCTCCGGAGCAATCAGCCCCAGTTTGCGCAGGTAAGCGCGCAGATCCGCTTTCGCAAAGCCGCCGTTCTGCCAGAGACCGACCAGTGCCGTGATCATCTGCGGATCAGCCGTCAGCTCAACGAACTCCTGATTGACCTGGTACGCGACCTTGCCGGTGACGCCCATGTATTCGCAGCACCACACGATCGCTCGGGTGTAGGCCTCGCTGACGTTCGCTACGCAGCCGGCCAGCACCGATGTCGACGCTGATTGATCACCGCGGGACTCGGTAGCCGTCTTGGTTGCCAGAGACGCGACGACCATCCGGGCGCCCAGCTCGATCATCATCTGGTTCTTGTCGGCCATCGCCTCTTTAACCAAGGTGTTCGGCAGTGGCTGCGCGTAGCCGAAAACTCCGTTGACCGGAAGCAGCATTGGCGCCCGGGAACCGACATAGACACCTTTTTCCTCCAACAACTTCACCCATGATTCAGTCAAGCCGGAAATCCAGGGCTGAGCCTGGCCACACCAGAAGACGCTGTCTTCATAGTCCGCGCTGTTGCGGTAGTGTCCTAGGTTGATCATGGCGATGTCGTAGAGCGGCGACTCGTCGATTGTTGGGTCGTTGTTCTGCGCGCCGACAAATGTGAATGGAATCTCTTTTAGTCGGCCTTTCGCGCCGGTCGGGAAATGCTCCTCCACAACAGCAAGCGGGCCGCCATTCTCCGGTCCGGATCGGCGCCAAACTCGGCAGACGAAACCTTCAGTTTCCAATGTCAGTTCGCGGTACTGCTCGATCGTCTTGAAACCGAATCCGTCTTCGACTTCTGGAGTCTCACGGAGCACGACCAGAGTCAGAACGTTGTGACCATTCACCATGCCCGTGCGCCAGTTGATGATGTCCTCGGCACAGTACGACAGGATCACCGAATGGCCGCCAGCACCTTCGTCTTGGTGGTAGTCGACGTACAGGCCATGCCGACCAGCCTCAAGCACCTTTTCAAGCGTGCCTTGCGAGTGTTGATAAATGCTCACGCCGGAGCCGTTGGCATTGTCCTGCAAGTACTCCAGCTTCTTCGGCACGGTGAGCGTTGGGTCTTTGTGGAATGCCAGGCCGAGCAATCCATTTCGAGTGTGGCCGGTGGCGTTCTTGAACACCGCACGCTCGCGGTATGCTTTGTTTCGGTCGGCATTCTCCGGCGACTTGTCGTGTGCGTTGATGTACGGAAGCCGCGACACGACCCGGTGCTGACCGGCGCAGACATCACGCACAGTCGCCCAGCGGTCCAGCACTTCCGTGTAGTCCGCCCGCTTGAAGGAGACGTCGTTGCTCATCGGGCGTATCCCATTTTGATAGATGTGGCCGGCTTCCTGGCGCTCTTCGCTACAGCGAAGTACCGGAATCCGTCGGAGCCGTGAGAGGTCCAGTCGTGAAGCGGTCTGTCTTTCCAGCAGCCGCGTTTGTCGTCCCATTCCTTGCGGTAGTTCTCCAGGCAACCGATACCCTGTTCGCACTTCGACTCATCGAACACACAGAGCGGAAGAATCTCCCGCACAGCCTCGATGCCGTCATTGATGCCGATCTTTGGAACCACCTGGAAGGTCATGCAGTATTTCTGTCCGTCAATTTCGTAGCCCTCTTGGGCCAGTTCGCGACGGGTCTTGGCATCGCTGCCGAACTCGCGGTTATCAATGTCGTGCGGCCCCCAGTGCTCGGAGTAGGTGTAACCCTTGTCCTTGAGCACCTTCATGTAGTGCCGCAGGCCTTCGCCCGAGTTTTCGTAGTAGTCGATGACGTGGTACTCGGTGCCGATCTGGCGCACGAACCAGATGGCCGTGGAGTCGCCGACGCCGATGTCCCAGAACGTCATCACCGGCTGGTGGCTGTTGTCCGGGATCGCGCCAATGCGCTGTTGGGTATAAAGCTTGGTGAGCTGCTGGGCGTAATAGGCGCCCTCTACCGATTGCTGGAAGGCCTCGACCGGTATCGACGGGTATTCCCGCTTCATGTCGTCGCCGAGTGTCTTCTCCTTCGCTGCGTACCAAGCGCGCTGACCGTCGTTCGTGACGATCCCGTGCTTGGCCTCCAACTCGTTGAAGTAGTCGGTCAGGCGTTGCGGTATGACCACATTGGTCGGGTCGAGCCAGTAGGCTTTGTTCTTCCACCAACTGAAGAAAAAGAACTTCCAGTCCAGTAGGCCCAGGGGCACGCCGGCGAGCTGCTGGCGCTCAGCACCCTGGCTGTAATCGAAGAAGTACCCGGCTCGCCCCTCTGCCGTCGACTCGATGGTGACGAAGCAGTCGGTGGCCACCGCCTCAAAGGCACCAGTGACAATCTCGCGGGCCTTGTGCGGGAACTTCGCGCAGATCTTCCCGAACTCGGACACGTGCAGGTAGCGCAGCGTGCCGCCTCGGAATGAGGTGCTGACGTAGAGCGAACCGCCCTTCTTGAACACCAGCTCGCCGGCGGCGTCGTTCTTGGCCGGGTTTGCCATTCGAACTTCAGACGGCAGGTTGTCGTAGGCGTATTTCACCTTTTCCCGGAACAAGCGCTTTGCATCGGTCAGGGTGTGGGCGATCAGTGCGCACTTCGCCGACTCAAACAGCGCAGCGTCGAGCTGGATGATGCAGCACTCGGTGGTGAAGCCGAGCTGGCGAGCCTTGAGGATGATGTTGCGAGTATGCATCCCCTCGAAGTACTCGATCTGCTCGTCCGTCATCCGGAAGCGGACCTTCTTGCCCTGCTTATCGGTGATGAAATAGAGATTGTTGAGTCGGAAGCGCTTATCCCTGAGCAGCTTCATGTGCTCGGGCTTCATGTCAGGCTTCCTTAGATAATTCGTCCATCAGTGCGGCCAGGTCGTCGACTGTCTTGTCGCCTGTCTCTGTGTCGAGGTTGTAGGCCTGACGCTCGCCCCTGATGACTTTGAGCTGAGCGTCGACGCCGGCGTTCAAGGACCGGGCGAAGTCGCCAATGTTTTCCTTGTTCACGTCCATGTCGGAGAGCGCATCGCAAAGCTTGTTCGCAATTCCGCGCCACTGAGCGAGATCCGTGCGGTGAGCCAACACTACTGAGGCAGCCTCGTCGGAGGCCTCATCGATAATTTGTTCGTCTTCACGCACTTCGCGATGCGTGACGTCAGTGCGTGAAACTGTGCGTGAAAGCTTGCCGTTGGTGGCTGCTCGCACCTGATCAGTCAGGTCGCGCTGCCATCCGTGCTTCTTGGCCCTGCTGCGAATTGTGCCTTCGCTTGAGCCGTATTTGTCGGCGATGCCACGCAGAGAAAGCAATCCAGCCCGGTAGGCGCGTTCGATTGCCTCCCAGTCGGGTTGCTTGGTTGTCATATGCCTTCTCTCGTGAATTTGGCTTCGACCAATATTCGCGCCAATGATTAGATTCCTTGCCTATACTCAATTCTCTGAAAAGTATTCAGGAAGGAGGCATATATGGGCTGGGAGAATCTAGATGGAGACGGTGCTTTACAGGAACATATAATGGATTATCTTGGGACGCGCGACCGGTTGACTATGCGACGCACAGATTCTAGCTCTCGGCATGATTCACAAGGGTCTATAAGTGCCAGAATGAGACCCATTGTGGCGAGGCTAGGTACGAGGGCACTGCAGATGAATGCCGAAGTTACCGCCTATGATCTTGTCACCGGCCCAGTGATAGCTGTGCAAAATCATCCCAGCAGACTTACTTATCTCACAGTTGCTGATGCTCTCGATACAAGCCTAGCTAACCTTGAAAATGAGAGACTGCAAGCATCGCTTCTACTCCAAACCTTACTTGGCCCGGCTGTATTAACGCCATCACTTCAGGGCTTGAGAATTCAGTTGCAAGGAATCTCTAATGGAGTGGGATTACAAAGAACTGCGGTACAAGCCAGGAGAGCCGCTGTTGCAGCTGCAGTTGCAGCTCCCGCTGAGAATGATCCAATGTTGCTTCTCTAGCTCATTTACAAAAACGTACTTGGAAGCTGGTTAGGTTCCTGAGCGCTCCCGCTTCGACTCGTGTCTTTTGTTATCTACATGTCGCGACACAATTTGATAATTCTCGAAACGTATCGCGACCTACCCCGCCACCTCAAACACATGCCCACGCCGAGCCCAGGCATAAGCCACCACTCCGGTATGGATCATCACGGTGAACGGGCTCACGTAGTGCCCCTGGATCGCTGCGGCGAAATCTCCAAACGCGCCGATGGCCACCAAGTAGAACGAGATGCTGAGCATCGGCTGCTCAATCGGCCTGACACGACGCAAGTAATCGACCGCAGCGATCACCACCAGCACGCACAGGAATGCGTCAACGCCTCCCAGAATAGGATTCATGATCAGACACTCCCGGTTGCGCCGAACCGTCCCGCCAGTGCCTTGAGGCCCGGAATGATGTTCATCGCCAGCAGGCCAATCAGGAAGGCGACACCGTTCTGAGTGTCACTATCTGGCGGAAGGCCAAACTGGTGAACAGCCAGAGGCGTAGTGAAGATCGCGGACAGGAAGCCGGTGGCCACCGCCCAGAATGCCTGCTTACGTGTCAGTCCCTGCAATAGGGTTAGCGATACGCAGGCGCCCGCGAAACCAGCCACAGCTACGCCGTACTTCGCAACAAGCGCAGCCGCAGCTGTAGATGCTGGTTCAGCCATTTGATACTCCAGAAATAAAAAAGCCTCGCACGAAGGCGAGGCAAGGGAACAAAACAGATTGATCAGCAGAAAATTCAGATAACTCTTAGATCTTTGGCGCTGAACGTGTGCGGACAATTAGCTCAACTCCCAGAGCGACCAGGCTCCTGAGTTGGCTCTCCCACCGAAATCGCCCCCCAAGCCAAGGAGAAGACCCTATGCTGAAGTTCAACCAGAAAATTGGTGATTCCATACGCATCGACGACGAAATTCAAATCAAGGTGTTTGAAATTGATCGCAACAAGGTGACTCTAGGATTCGAGGCCCCGAGACACGTCAGGATCTATCGAACGGAGCTCTATCTGCAAACTACGAACAAAAAGAGTAATACCCCCGAGTGAGCGAGGTAGCTCCCCATACCCTCGACTCCGCGGCGGGCATATAGCTCCGTGCTATCGTCAAGATCCCTTCAACCGCGACACTGGATGGACCCATGGCAAATTTTATCGTTACGTTCAGGCTTCAGGCGGGACCCGGTTACCAGGGGAGGTATGACTCGATCATGGAAAAAATGTCCGAGCTAGTCCCCGAAGGCACTTGGGAGGAAACCTCTTCATTTGTAGCGTTCAGCAGCAACAAGACGCTAGATGATGTCCACTGCGCCCTCTACCTGGAGAGCGACTTTGACCCGACCAAGGACACGATGGTTGTAATCGACTTGCTCAACCGCAAGAAGAAAACGGCGGGAATTATTGAATCCCCCCACGCCCTAGATAAGTGCCTTGGATTCTGACCCAAAGATCAGTGCCTCCAAATCGGCCAGCTTCCCTTCTAATTCCTTCAAGCTGGCCTCATTAAACGATACATAGCCATCCGCCTTCGCCAACTGAGCCTTGGCGTCGACCTGCATACCTTTCGCCTCTGCAAGTTTCTGCTTTTTTCCGATGATCGATTCGATCAGCTCGCGATACTGAGCTTTCATCTTGAACTCCAGATACGAAAAAGCCCCGCACATTGGCGAGGCTCAAATAAAGAGTGGTCGATCATTCAGATCGGAGGTCAGAGCAATTTGCTCGTACTCAAACTAGGATCAATGGGTGATAGCCAAGAGCCTCGAGGTCCGCCGTGAAGCTCGCATATTTCATTGTCAGCTACTGCCTCAACGGGAATCGAGTCGTGTTCGATTACCCCGCGAAGACCATGACAGAAGCAGACGCTTGCTATCTTTCCTTCCTGCACTCTCGGTGCGAGTTGGCTGCAAGCCCACCATGCGGCGGAACAGTCCAGGCAATGCGAGACTTTGTAAGGTTGTACGGCATCAGCGAGGTGGAGTGGCATCGGTCTTTGTAGGTTCCGCCTCATACGAAAAAGCCCCAGCGAATGCTGAGGCTCGAAATATGTTTGCGGTCTTTCCCGCCGTCCGCCAAAGACCTTCACGACGCTGGCCCCCTTCTGCACCAGTCTCGCCGATTCGGTCTCGCGCCACCCTGGAAGCACAAGTCAGGTAAGGGCGCGCGGGCTGCCGGTGTTTTCTCGTAGCACTGCACTACCGGCTAGCAGCGTCCAGGCCTTCCCGAAGGCTGCCCTGGATGCAGTGGAATCTTTTCTTTGGGCAATAAAAAACCCGGCTTGGCGGCCGGGTTCTTCTTGGTCACTCCTACACACGCAGAAATGACAGGATGTGATTAATTTCGCTCATCCGCTCACTAATGTCAACAGGCAATCACGCAGCCTGTTCGATAATCAGCCCTTCCACCTCCAAGATCTCCTCTGCATGGGCTAACGCTTCATTTACCAGATCATCTGCCGTCTTCTGAATCGACTGCCTCCAACGGCGCCGAGTCGACTCCGGCGTGCCGTCGTTGTCCCAGGTGTTCATGTCGTAGAAACTGTCCTTCAGCACGATCATGTCGGCAGAGCGCGACTCGTCCTTCTTGGCTTTGGCCTGACCCGCAGCTACCGCAGCATTAACCATCGACTCTCGACGCCAGGGCTTAGCATCGAGCGGAATCTCGACGGACACCGAACTCACAACCTTTGGCCGCGCGCCCTTCAGCTGCGGGATGGCCCAAGCAGTGATCGCCTTGTACAAGAACAGTTTCGGCGCCGGGGTGCTGATGAGGGTCTGCAGCGCTGCAATAGCTTGGACTTTGCGAGCCTTATGCGTGGAGTACTTCGCGACCAAGGCATGCCAGTGCTTTGGCTCCAGTCCATGGTGAAGGCGTGCCGATACCCAGCAGTCCACCTGGGTACGGTCAATGGTTTCAGCACCGCGGGAGCGAACCAGTGTCGCCAGATCGCCACCCTCCTCCTCATCCTCCGAGTTGTACAGCTTCTGCCAGGCTTGCGTGCTGGTGTTGTCGATGGCTTCGGCTGCAAGGGCCGAAACAACTGCGTTCGATACGCTCGGATAAATCATGCTGCTGCCCTCTTCAATTCTCTGATCTTTGCCCTGTAATCGGCCTTCATGGCCTTCAGTTCTTCAATGGTGTAACGCTTCGGTTCGTGCGGTCCCTCCAGCCACTCAACACGTTCAAGGCCGATACGCCGGACCAGGGTGATGCGGTAGTTCACGATGTCGCCGGACTTGTGGTTGTTACACGGTGCGCACTGCTTCCAGACATTCAGCGGTTCGAACCGCAGCTCTGGGTTCGCTCCCACAGTGCGGTAGTGGCCGGCGTGGTACTGGCCTTCATGGTGACGGCCGCAGCTCACACACGGCAGATCCTTGTCGCGCAGACGGATGAACTCGTTGAACGCCTGCTGCGCCTCACGCACGTACTGGGCTCGCGGCTTGATTCGCTCCTTGGCTGCGCGAATTTCCTTGCGGCCAACCTCAACAATTGCCTTACGGGCCTTCTCGCGATTCTCCGGAGCGATAGCCAGACCGCACGCCCAGCTACACACCTTTTGCGCCGTGGAGAATGAAGGCTTGAAACTCATGCGGCACGCGGGGTTCTTGCACTTCTTCGCCTTTACTTCCTTGAGGGCAATCCTCATGCGTAACTCCCCAGTTGATCAGCAGCAGAAAGCGCGTCAGCCTCATTCTCAAAAACCGTGGACAGCACCAACCGCCAGCAGGCGTTGAAGACGTCGCGGTAAAGCGGTTCAAAAGCGGTGTCGTCCATGTTTGCCCAGCTGATCGACTTGGCCTCTTTGCGGATACCCTCAGGCGTGTGCACCAGGTGAAAGTGACCGGCCTCGATCGTTACCCACTCACGAAACGCCTCACGGCTCTTATCGACTGCCGGGAAGCGCTCGGCGCGAGCCTGCTCCAGCCCGGTGATGTACGCGGCAACCGCATTCGAAAGCTGCCCCGGTTTGCCGCTCTGTGCCTCGAAGAACTTGGCCAGCCCTCGGATGCCGCGCATCTCTTGGCGCGGGATCAGGCCGCCGACCGGCTCCCAGTATTCCCAGGCCAGATCGAGCATGGAGAAGAACTTGCCGTGGAACTTGCCGTTCCGCATCCGGGTGAACTTGCCGTGGATGACTTGGCCAGCCTTCCACTTCTGGACAGTTTCGCGGTCAGCTTCGGTGGCGGGTACCAGACCTTGGGCGGTGCGGATCAGTGCTAGCTCAGCCATGGGAAGATTCCTTGCGTTGCGCCGCAGCGATGACAGTCCGTACCCGGCGCTTACGCAGATACGTGTCGACCCGATCTGCCTGGGCCTTTTTGAGTCGTTGGCGGTCCTGCCGAGCCTTCGCTGCTTCGACGATCTGGCGAACCTCGGCGAGCTTTTCGCGAACCTTTGGCGATGCTTCGTGGACCTCGCCGGTCAATAGCCCGGCGATAGCCTGGCCATCGGTGGTGATCGGCGCGATGCGCAGGTCCGCCAGGTACTGCGTGCCGGCCTGCTGGGTGATCAGCTGCATGCGCACTGCCGATTCGATGGCGGCAACCCGGCGCGTCGGATCGAATCCTAGGGAAACGCTCCAGGTAGTCGGCACGGCGTCGGCCCGAGCAGCGGACACCAAACGTTCATAGGCGCTCATGAACGCCATGCGCGCGCCGACTTTGTCGCCCAGCCTCAGGATTGGCACCGCAGCGGTCATCGCCTGCTGGATTTCAGCGGTCACCACCACGGTCTCGATCTCATCGCCGGCGGTGAGCGCGATCGCCCATGCCTCGTCTTTACCTGGGCGGCCATCGGCGGCCTGAACGCGCTGGAGAATGGCAGCAAGGGTCAGCTTTCCAGTCAGCTCCCGGCGGCAGGCCTGAAGCGCCTTGCGGATATCGGCCGGGGGAAACATAGCCAAATCCTCAGCCATCAGCTCAGCAGCCGCGGCGCTGATTGTTTGGCCCAACGTTTCAGCTGTTGCGCAGATGGCGCCGGCCAGTTGTGCGCGGTCTTCAGAGGAAAGCATTGCGCGGCCCTCCCTCACGGATATTCCGAGCAGCTTCCTGTGCGGCGTTGATGTTGGCTTGGGTGTCTTCCTGCTGGCGGGCGGTGCGGCCGTTCATCTGGGTCTGAGTGACCCACTGGGTGTGGTAACCCTCGGCGTTGGCGAGCAACTCGCTCAGGCTGTGGCACTTGCGGATCAGTTGGGCGTCGTTGATGCCGAGGTAGTACGCGGCGACGCTGTGGGACACCTCGATACCGAGGCGGCCAATCAGCAGACCAACCTGCCCTCCCACCTTGGCGTTCCAGACCGGCCAGGCCTTGTAACGCTTGCGGTAAGCCATGGCGTAGTTCGCCCAGGTCTTGAACGTTTTGCAGGTCTGGTCTTTGGGGCCCGGCATGTCGGCCGGGATCTCAACCCGTGGAGCGTCGGAGCCACCAACGACCAGCACCAACCCACCGGACCGGGTCGGCTTGTCCGAGCCGCAGTCCTGCAAATCCTGATTACTGGTTTCCTGATTGGTACCCTGATTATTGGTACCCTGATTATTGGTACCCTGATTTGTCGGAGATTTTTCCGACCCTGGCTCGGATTTTTTTCCGACCTTGCTCGGAGATTTATCCGAGGTAGATCGGATTTTTTTCCGACCATCGAGTGCGTCAGAGGTCGGATATTTTTCCGACCCATCCAATTTGCGGTTCCACTCTTTGGCTTTCTCGGTCAGGCGAATAAGCGTGATGCTGGAAGTACTAGAGAGCTCGATCAGACCCGAGTCTTTCAGTGCTTTCAGAAGGCGATAGGCGGTGTCCGGTTTATCGGTGAGCAGTGGCAGCTCATCAACGATCTTGCTCTTGCTCAGGGCGAAGTAAATCCCGGTATCCGTCTTGATTGGATTGGCCCAGCTCGGGCACTCATAGACGAAGGCGAACAGTAAAGCTTGCTGTGCGTTCAAGCCCCACTCCAATGCCTTCGCCTGATTGATCGTGACGGTGTATTGCATGTCAGGCCTTTCCGACCAGTTTGGCCAGTTCGAGGAAGCGATCGACGTACCAGTGAGGCTGCGTCTCGCGGGGCGATTGGGGGTTGGTGAGGTTTTTGCCGTAGGCCAAGCCCTTCTCGGTTACCGACCAGAAGCCGACGTATTCCTGCTTGGAGTTTCGGCGCTGCATCTCCCTGAGGAACCCGTGAGCCTCCAGCAGTTTGTTAAAGGCTGGCGCCGACGTGCGCAGGTCGAAGTCTTTGATCAGTGCGGTTACTGCCTTGGTCGGCATGGAGCTGCCGCCGGTGGCGTCTGGTGCTGCGTCGATGGCGTAGCCAGGGAGAAACTGTGCGTCGAGACCATTGCTCGCAGCGATCTTGGCCAGCATCAGCATTTGACTGGACGGCGCCGGCTTCAGGAGACGCGTGAAGCACTCAAGAATTGCCAGCTCTCCGACGACCTTGTTGCTGCTCGCGATCACGATCTGAGGTTCTGGCTTGCGGTTCTCCAATTCCTGCCACCGGTCGACGACCTTGGCGGTGAATTCCGGTGAAAGCTGAGCAACAACCACATAGCTGTCCCGCTCGCACACTTTGTAGATGCGGGTTGCGCGCGGACGACCCAATTTGTCGGAGGACCATTCATCCTCAGATTGAGGATGGACGTGACCTAACTTTGCCAGGTCTTCAATCAGCCGTTTGACGTTGTCGTGACGCTTTCCAGTTAGCTTTGCGATCTCGCTGGAAGACATGGCGGTACGCGACACGTTTTGCGAAATCTGAAAACGTGTCGCGACATTGGTCGGGGTATTGCTTGAAATGGGTTGGCTCTGCATAATCGGCCCTCTCTAGTTTTGCGAATCAGCCGACCTCTCCGTCGGCTTTTTTGTGTCTGGAATTTGGGTACTGGATGAATCAACAGCGACTTCAGGTTTCTATCTGTGCAGACCGGCAAGGCCGATACTGGCTACATGGGTCGGTGGGCAGATTCGCCAGTTACGCAGCCTGCTTTTTTGTCTGGCTCTGCGATGGAAACGGCCTAACTTCTTCGGCTTCGCATCGCCCGTCCGGATAAGGCGTGACGTAAATATCGCGCCCCACTCTTATCGCCTTGCTAAGCGCGCCCTGCGTCATATTCAGCAGGTCAGCCGCCTCGCACTGCCCAAGACAGCGGGCAAAATCAGTAATGTGAATTCGGTTCATGGGAGAGCTCTCCGCGGTTCTTCATACCGAGATATTACCTATGGCATTTTTGAAAGTAAATGCCATTGGCATTTGTGACTATATTACCGATGGGAATACGATTCAGGGATGAGCAAGAAGCCCTTACCGCAAGACAAGAAAGATGAGTGCCTTCGACTGAAGGCCATCTTCAATTCGAAAAAAAATGAGCTCGGGTTGACCCAAGAGAAGCTGGCGCACGCTCTGGAAATGAACCAGAGCTCAGTGAGTCACTACCTCAATGGCGTCAATCCTCTCAATTCATCTGTGGCCGCCTCATTCGCGAGCATATTAAAAGTGGATGTCCGCGAGTTCAGCGAGCGGCTAGCTGATGAAATGGCAAAAATTGCCCAAGCCATAGGATCGAGCAGTGCCAAGGAAAGCAATGTGATTGCAATTGATTCACGCAGGAAAACCCCAGACTCAAGCTTCATCACTATCCCCCACCTAGATATCGTTGGCTCCATGGGGAACGGTCGTACACCCCCGGAACACCATATTGAGGTGATCCGAGACATGACCGTTCACCTAGATTGGCTGAAGACCCAAGGGCTTTCGTACTCTAGGCCAGAGAATCTCGCGATCATTGATGGCGACGGCGACAGCATGGAGGGGACATTCCGAAACGGGGACTCACTGCTGGTTGATCGAGGCATCACAGAGATACGCACCGACGCCGTTTACGTCTTCACCCTGGACGGCGACTTGTTCATTAAACGACTCCAGCGCATGACCGGCGGATCGCTTCGCATGATTTCGGATAACCCTGTTTACCCAGCAATCATGATCGAGGGTGCTCAGCTTGATCGCGTCCACATTCAGGCTCGTGTTCTGCTCGTTTGGAATGCGCGAAAGCTGTAATCAGCCGCCTTCTGGCGTGGGCTCAGGCATGAACTATGCGATCAGGGAAATCACTGAAGCTCTAGATCAGCAAATGGAACTGAGTTTTTTCATGGCCAGTAAGCTTATTGAACTATCGCCACCCAGCGAACATAAGCGCCTGAAGAAAGAGCTTCATACTCGACTCAGCGTTCTGAGGGAGCGAACCCTGAAAGCCACGTATGCACTTGATATCTTGACGAGCGATCGCAAGCCTGTCCGCACCACCCTTTTTTCAGCACTCAAGAAATGGTTTTCCGGTGGTTGAATCTGGCGCGGTGGGGATTTGTGACGCGCGCTGCCGGGCATAAGGGTTAACCCAGTTAACTATTATCAGGATAACCATTAGAGGTACGGCGACCCCTGACATCCGGGAGTCCCAGCCGAATCTGGAACGAGGGTTGATGGCATGGCGCACTCACTTCAATACCAGATTACCGAATCCGTTCGCGTTGTTGAGATTGAGGTGGGGAAGCTGCTCGATTTGGCAGCAATGCTGAAAGACGCGGGAAATGATGTCTTGGCGACGGCTGTCTCGACCCAGGCAAATAATCTTCTTGAGGCTGCGATAGCACTGAGAATTGCTATGGCAGGCTGATTGCCAGATTAGTGTGACGGGGATTTGTAAGGGGTGATGATGGAACTCAACAAGCCAGAGCAAGACCTGAAGCGCGACCTCCAGGGTGTTGCATCTGATCTAAAGTGGTCGGCGGTAGAGCTGTTGCGTGTCGCCGAACGGCTGAGCCTGGCCGGGAATGAGCCGGACGCCCAAGCAGTGCTGAGAATGTGCCAGATTTTCCAAGCGGATGAGGATCGGCTGACTGCGTATGCTGATGAGGTGAAGATGGGAAGGATTGTAAGAGCCAAGCCTGAATAGATCGCGATCCTGGGGCATGTGTTTTGGTGGGGGATGTTTTCGCGCTAGCCGACCCGGCAAAGCAAGAGATCTAGGATCTTGATCTACTTATTTTGGTCTTAGACCGCATAGCACAAGGAAGTCAGGTACATGCCTGAAATCATCAATGCCATTGAGATAGTGCGACAAAGTCATCAGGGTTACTCAATAAAGCCCTTTATCGTTCGCGCCGATGATGGCCATTCTTATTTTGTAAAAGGCCTAGCAAAGTCAGGCGGCCCCGCCCTCATTTCAGAGGCTCTCGGCGCCGAGCTTGGCAGGAGCCTTGAGCTCCCAATTCCAGCATGGCGCCTTATGCACGTGCCTCCTGAACTCATTGGTTTCAGTGCTATACCCAATGTTGGAGACCTAGGTGGAGGACTTGCGTTTGCATCCAGAGCAGTAGAAAACGCCTCCGACTTCACTCTGAGTAACATAAACACTACCTCGGCCGAACTGAAGCGAAGAGTTCTACTCTTCGATTGGTGGGTTCGGAACGAGGATCGCTGTCTGGGGCCCATGGGCGGGAACGTGAATCTAATCCTGGATGCTCAGGGCTCCCTGAACGTCATAGATCACAACCTAGCGTTTGACAGAACCTTCAATTGCGATGACTTTATAGAAAACCATGTATTCCGAGATAGTCGTGCGGGTTTCAGGGATTACGTCACCCGTCAGGAATACTCGCAAATGCTTAACGAGGGGATCTTGAACTGGGGTACGATCACTGCCCTTTTGCCAGATGACTGGATCTACCGAGACGGCGACCACATTGACGAGACCGAGCCTACATTGGCTGACCGTCTAGAAATTCTAGAAGTGTTCAGGGAAGAGCGGTTCTGGGGACCCCTATGAAATACATCTGCAACTACTCAATTCTCAGGTTTTTGCCTTACCCTGAAACAGGTGAATTCGTAAATATTGGTATCGTGCTGATCGCCAATAATGGCGACTTTCGCTTCAAAATCGAGCAGAAAAGGCAGCGCGTTACGAATTTCTTCCCAAGCCTCGACTCTAAGATTTTTCAAAGGGCTCGCCGCGAGATGAACGCAGAGCTTGCAAGGCTCAGCGGATTTTTCACACAAAATCGTGGTGACCTTGGAGCTCTGTTAAGCACCTTCAAGCATCTCATCCATCCACGAGAAACGATGATGCGATTCAGCGACCCAGGAACGATGGCGACTGATAATGCTGACGTTGCGCTAAAGGCTTTGTTTGACCACTACGTCAATCACAGCTTCGCTACCAAGGAGTATCAGGAAACAGCTCTTGAGAAGCAGCTTGGCAAGCTTTTGACAGACTCCCATCTGCGGCAGCGATACAGTGAAAGGAAATTAGGCACCTCCGATTACCCGGTAAAATTTCCATTTGTACTCTGCGAGGGTCAGATGCCAGTCCAGGCTATCAAGCCAATACATCTTGGCCATGATGAGCCTTCAAAAATCCTGGAACATGGAGATGCATGGATTTCCAAAGTTAGACGGCTGAGTGGAGCGCATCAACTCGCAGAGGACACCTTGTTCGTTGCGGGGCCGCCAGAATCCGGAAAACCAAAATTGCTGAAGGCTTACAGGGAGATATCTGAAGAGCTTCAGTCCTTTGAGGGAGTCCGCGTAATCAGCTATGCCGAGGATAGAGGCGAGCTTTTGAAGCAGATAAGGCAAGGCATACCCGCAACGCTGCAATAAAATAGCCCGGCCCAGCGCCGGGCTTTTTCATTCCGCCCTGTCACGCCTTCGTCATACCCACCAAGCACAATGCGGTCAGCCAAAAGGATTTGGCTCCATCTATTGAGAGCCCGCCAAATGCGGGCTTTTTGTTGTCCGCCCTCCCCAACTGCTACGCTTTCGATTCCCCGAATGGAATGTAACCGTCCGGCCAACACACCTTCCTGATCCCAACGCTTAGGGTGATGGTATCCACAGATGGACACTGGAATAATCAACTTTAACAAGCGATTCTCAATCGCTAATCCTCAAGCTCGACGTAGCTAGACTCCCCACCTCCAGTCGCACCTGATAACCAACCCCAGACGAACGTCAGAATAGTACGTCCAGCGTAATCAACACCTACGGTGCCACGTGACCAGCCGGCAAGAATCTCACCATCCGCAGTCAAACAATGATAAAGAAGCTCAATGGTATCGGGGCCTATCGCTCGCCCGATGAGATTGCCCATGCGGATTTGGCCACCTTGGTAAGTGCCCGAAATGGAATCTCGCTCGACCTTGTAATGAAACACTGTACTTGCATCGGATAGACCGTAGGCGTTTCCGGTTACGATAAATCGACGATTGTTCAAGCGCTCTCTGATGCGAGGAAAGAGGATATCCATAAATGTCGCGTCCGTAGTCGAGTTGTGCCATTTCAGGCCGAGAAAAAACTTAACGTCGTGTCCGGGATCAGTTGACCACTACAAAAAGGCAAGTGGGCTCAAAGCACGCTTACCCTTTACCGCCACCATCCTAACCTACACTGAGATCAGCTGACGGATCAGCGCCTCTTCGACAGAAAGCCCGCCACCTGCGGGCTTTTTGTTAGTAGTCGTCTGCGTGACCCTCTCGTGGCGCCTTCTGTCGGAAGCCTGAGAACTATAGACGCATGCTATGCGTCCTAACTCATGCAAACCCTCCCCCATCGGTGGAAGCAATCATGCTTTTAAAAAAGACGAATCTCGTAGCTGTGATGACATGCGTAATGATGCTGGCTGCAGCGCCTTTACTCCCTATGTCCTCTGCCTATGCAAAAAGTGGTGGCGGCGGTAACAGCGCAGGTCACGGCAGCAGTAGCAGCGGCGGAGAGGGAGTAGGTCATTCTGCCGACGCTGACAGCAATGGCCGTAGCGAAGGCCAAGAAGTCGATCATGACGGTCGAGCCGTCAGGGATCACGGCATCAGTGGCCATCACACTGGCCGCACTCGTAATGACAGCAAAGGCCATGGAGTGGCTACTTCCGGGATTGCCCACTCCAAAACCACCCACGGACTTACAAAGGCCACTGCGATCTCAACGACCACACCAGGAGATCACAATTCAAAGGGCCTGAGTAACGCTGCTACTTCAACCACCAAACAAGATCAGTAAACCCGCTCTTACCGTCACGCGAGCTTTTCCATACTCTCGTGCGATGCAGAAAGCCCGCCACCTGCGGGCTTTTTGTTGTCCGCCTTGCGCCCTCCTTTTTCCTTTGCGCCCCACCTACTTCACTCCTCATCCGCCCGCCAACACATAAATTTTGCGCAAAAAATGCGTGGATTTTCTTTGTGAAGACTTTATGACAAGTGTCCAATTTCGCACACCTAACGTCCCTATACTCAGGCGAATTCAGTTCGGCGCAGCCTTATCAAGGCCTGACGGGGTAAAACGCATGAAAACGAGAGCAACAGTCATTTGCGCAGACAACGGGCAGATACTCTTTGTCCGCAAGGAAAAATCCAAATGGACCTTACCTGGAGGAAAGGTTGAGCCAGGTGAGACTCCTGCTGCTGCCGCGGCTCGTGAATTGCGCGAAGAAACGGGACTCGATATTGACGAGCTTCTCTACCTTCTGAAATTCGAAGCCAACAGAATACTGCATTACGTTTTCGAGGCCTCGGTTCTGAACGCAGATGGCGCTCGTCCTCTCAACGAGATTTCAGACTGTGAATGGCACTCTTATGGAGCAATCCAGAACCTTGACCTCAGCGACGCCACGAAATCCATTGTGAAGGCCTTCATCCGTCGCCTGTAGATTTAGAGGCTGCACTCGTTGAGGATCAAGGCATGACCTTGGCGGCGGAATTTACCCATTGGAAAGTAGCGCCCACCACCACCACCACCACCACCACCACCACCACCACCACCACCACCACCACCACCACCACCACCACCACCACCACCTACATTCAGACCAGTTGACGGATTAGCGCCCCTTCGACAGAGAGCCCGCCAACTGCGGGCTTTTTGTTGTCTGCCTTGCGCCCTTCTGCATACGATCTACACTCGTTTCAGCTGAAGGACCAGCGACTGAAGTTGCCCGCAGATGCGGGCTTTTAGTTCCTGCCTTCCTTCACGACTTCTTCAGCATTTCGCGCACGAATTACCCCCCATTGAGCCCGTCAGTACTTGGGCTTTTTTTTCGCCTTTCAGCCGCAAACCCAAGGATCGGAGTCGACCTCATGCCTGATCAATACGCCCACCCCGACATCCTCGAAAAAATGTACGAAAACCAGCTCACCCTCGAGGCGGCCCTCATGGAGATCACTCTCTGGGTTGAGCAGCGCGGATCGGCAGACGTCGGCGATAACGTTCGCGGGGCGCTGCATGCCATTGGCGAGAATGCCGGGCATATCAAGCAAGGGCTGGCCAGGCTGAAGTCGACTTAATTGCGACCGGCCTACGCTTCGTCACCATCCCCTTGACCGCCACCATCCTGATCTACACTGAGATCAGCTGACGGATCAGCGCCCCTTCGACTGAGAGCCCGCCAACTGCGGGCTTTTTGTTGTCTGGCTGGGATCTCTCTATGCCAATTACGCCATAAAAAGCGCATGCATCACTGGTCGACGACACTCCCCCGCTCATCGTCAGATTGTTGACGTGGCCACCCCGAGCGCGCGCAATGACTACCCAAGAAAATGATCTCCCAGGGACAATTCCACATGGCAAAGATCATAGTGCTCGCAGGTGACTTCCCCCAGTGCGATGGGGAGTATTGCCTTGGCACCATAACGCTTAAAACGGCACTTAAACCACGAATGGGAAAAAGCTTCCTCGTCTCCGAATTTAAAGATCTGACAGTCGAGAACACGGGCTCCACTAAAAATATAAAGAGCGCCATTGGCTTTGGAATAGCTGGCGCCATGCTGCTTGGTCCGGTGGGAGCCATCGCCGGCTATCTACTAGCAGGCCACAGCACCGAGGTGACATTTATGGCCACGCTGAAGGGTGGTAGGACGCTCCTTGCTGCAACCGATAGCGATACGTTCCGAGATATCTCGGCACGCGTCGGCAAAAAAGCCCTCCCCGACTGAGGCAACCCACTCGAGCCACAGAACTCACTACCTCTCGACCTGCCTCAATGAGCAATATCACGATGAGACAGTTTTTCAGGAGCGCCTCCGGCTACTTGAACCAGAGCTTCTAGCAATTCCTCGGTGTGGTTTATTGACTCGTGAATTTCATCAAATGCCTCGTCGAGAGCCTGCTCAATAGCGAGCACTGGCGCACCACGCAGCGTCTCTTGAATCTCAAACTCGTCCCGCTTGAACTGCGATAGGCTGGCGCGCAAACCCTCTAATCGAAGAGATATCTGTGAGATATGGTATCGGCGGCGCTGAACCATGATGCTTCTCCTGCTGAGCTCCCATACCTATTTAGAACTCTGCCTTCAAAGAGATGTTCAGCATTTCCTGACCAAAGGATTCGGTCTCGGCAAAAGTCCTTTAGAAATTTACAACAGGTTCGCCCCCCCCTCATTTCTTTCCTTTCTTGCCAAAATTTCGCATCGATCGGCTTGAGAACGGTGCCGTCAAAATTGGGCGATGGAGATACTGCGAAGCGTAAAGAGAGCCCGCCATCTACGGGCTTTTTGTTGCCTCCTCCCCAGCTGCGACGCTTTCGATTCCTCGAACGGAGTCGAAGCGATGCCCACCGAATACTCTCTCCACGATGTCCTTGACCGTATGTATGACAACCAGCTGGCCCTGGAGGCTGCCCTCATGGAGCTTACCCTGTGGGTTGAGCGGCGCGGATCGGCTGACGTCGCCGAAAACGTTCGCGGGGCGCTGCAAGCGTTCGATGAGAATGCCGGACATATCAAGCAAGGGCTGGCCAGGTTGAAGGTCGCCCAGAAGCAATAAGCCCCTCGCCGGCCGAGAGCCCGCCACGTGCGGTTTTTTTGTTTTCCGGGAAAAGATGAGGCTAACGCACCGTCAGCCTGCGCATCCGATCTGCCCAGCCTGAAACCGTAGACATCCAATTAGCAGGTTTTTTTCCTCTATAGCAGAGCTTTCGAGCCATCTCTCAGATTGGTCCTAAAGACAGGACTGCTGCTGCCGGCCTACTTTAGGGGTCTTGCTTGGTTTACCGTTTTCGGATCGGACTGATAAGCCTTGGGGCCGAGCGAGCTCCTTCTGGTTTTTTATGTGATGAGCGAGTTTTTCTATGGGTGATTTTTTGGGGATGCTGATTGTTATCTTCTGTTTGGTCACAGTCGCCTGCTGCTGTATTGAGTCTCGGAATCGTCGCTAGCCAAAAGCCATTGTTTATGGCCTCACCACCAGACCCGCATCCTAGGCTAACCCTCCCGGATAGCCCGCCCCCTGCGGGCTTTTTGTTACCCGCTCATCCCCCCTTGCTTGCCAATCGCCAGGCCATCCATGTACTGGATATTCAACCAGTATATGCGAGCACGCCCCATGGCCAAGAAAGCCGCCGCACCAAAACTACCCTCCTCCTACGAGCTGCTCGGCACTCGCATTCAGAAAATCATCAACTCGACTGGCGCGCAGACCTCGAAGCGAGCCTTCATCTACAAAGCTCCAGACGAATCGCCAGATGATTGGGCGCAGCTGCTCGAGGATATTGCCGCAGCGGACAACGTGACCGTGGCGCACCAGGATGGTGGTGGAGTACAGATTTCTTGGGTTGTGCCCAAGGAAGATTGACCGAAGTTGAGATAGATGAAGCCCGCCGAGTGCGGGGTTTTTTTGTTGTCTCTTGAAAATATTAATACCATTGGCATTGACGACTAATATTGCCATTGGTATTGTTTGTTCCAAGCCAACGCATCACCGGCCCAGCAGCGAAAGCCGCGCCCGCTCTTTAACAGTCAGCGCAACACAAGCAATACCAACAGACCGCATTGCCTCTACCGGCGACCGGCGATCAGACGGGTCAGATAGCCCGCCCACGACAGGAAAACCCTGTACGGCTGATCGATGGTGAAACGCCTTAGCCGAGAGAACGACCCGGGCATGCAATGCGCCCCGCGAATCCCAGCGGATGAAGGGAGATTCAACTGAACAGAATTAGCGCTCCGAGCTTCGGCTATGAGGAGCGCCGGACCTCATGTGGCGTGCCGTAAAAATCACCCAGGCACAGGGCTGTACGCCGCATGTTGTAGATACCCAATGACCGCGCCAGCAACGCTGATCGAGCTGGCGCGAACAGGGAAGCCCACCGCCGCACCTACGTACCGAAACCTGCCATCAGCAAGCGGGAAATAGGCCACCAGCTGTACATACATCGCTGATGCAATAAACCCGGCCTGTCGCCAGTAGCGAGGCCGGGAGCTTCACACACAGTTTCACCACTGCACCTGGCCTGCCGGGTGCAGCGGGAAACCAACCGGGAGTCACGACGATGGAAGCAACAATCATCAACGGCGCATGGAAGGGCCACCTCGGTCGCGGCCTTGCACCGCGAGAGCTTCAGTTCCTTCTCTGGATAGCCCAGGGATTCACCTCGAAAGAGATCGCCAGAGAAGCTGGCATCGAAGCCGGCACCGTCAAAAAGCGCCTTACCAATGCGATGTTCAAGCTCGGTGTCACACGGCGCACCGCCCTAGTGGCCGAGGCTATGAAGAGGCAGATCATCACGCCGATGTGCTTTGTCCTGGCGGCGCTGGTCGCCATCCACTCATTGCTTGATGACGACTTGATGCGCCGCGACCGACGTATTCCTGATCGTCGTACAGCTCAGGTCCGGATGGTGCGCCGGGCCGAATGCCCTGCCCTGGCTGTATGACCGAAACACCGATTTCACTGGCTGGCCTTGGCAACAGGGCCAGACGGGAAATCAACCGAGGGTAGATCGATGACACCTGAGCAGAAAGTGAAATTCCTGATCCTGGCGCTCGATGCGCGCTGGCAAAAAAAGGAAGCCCTGAACTACACCACGATGACCGGCGTCGATGCAGATACAGGTTATGCCGCACTGGTAGAAGCCGGTGAACACTGGGACAGCCGTAATGAGACCCGCTGCGGCGACGTTGAAACAGATATCCCGTGCGATGGCGGCCGCCACTATGAAGCCAAGTCGGTAGCTGCACAGCTACCAGATGGGTCATGGGTTGGTTGGACCTATTACTACGGCGGTGGCAAGCACGCCGAACCGGAGGCCATCGACTGGATGAGTGAGGCCTACGAACTGGATTGCGTCGAGGAAGAGAAGGTTGTGACGGTTCGAACCTTCACCAAGCAGGCGCCAGTGATGACAAGCACCGCCTCAGCCTGACGACGAAAAGCACCTCCACCAGAAAACTGGAAGCGCTCAGGAGCAGCAGGCCCTTATTTAAAGCCTATCTTGGACAGTTTCTTTTTAAGTTCTGCCTTGAGCTTTTCCGCTTCCTTTTCTGCGGTCTGCCTCAGTTTTTTCTGTATGGCGGCCTTATCCCCTACTTCCGCCTTGCATTTTGAACAGCGGACCATTTGATCCTTTGCGCCTGCTTCCGGGATTACAAGCTGATCGCTTCCGCATGCGCCGCACGTTGCAGTGATGTTCATGCTGTTTCCTTGCTGAGTGGTGGAGCTCTCAGCTTATACGGGAATGTGCCACCCGCATTGATCGACCCACACAGCACGGAGGATTGGCAATGAAATAGCCCATGACAAAGCCCTTCCAGCGAAGGCACCAGCGCTCACATAGGGAGGTCTTTGTGACGCACAACAAAAGCCCGGGACTCCTCGGGCTTTTCATTTGTGCACCCTCCGACACCACCCGCATGCACTTACCTCCGCGCATAACGGCAACCAGCGGAATGGATGAGTGCAGCCGAATGGTTTTGGACCATCACGCGGAGGTACAGCAATGGCTACTAGGCGATACGCCCAGCCAAAAACCACAACCATCTCAGTCGGCCTCCGCATGGAGCCTAGATTGAAGCACCTCGTCGACATCATGAGTCGTGCTCAGAGACGCTCCTTGACTGCAATTTTCGAAGCCGCCGTCGAAGCTTTCGCCACGGATAACGAGAAGTGGATTTCAAATGAAACGTGGTCAACGGACCAAAACGAATTGCTGCTCAGCCTGTATCAAAAGGCTCCTCATCTCTGCTCATTCGATGAAGAGGTGGCTGCCAAAGCACTTTTGGCTTCCCGTAGTACGTAATCCACCCGCCACTTTGGAGCCGACCATGTCAGCACTGCGCAAGCCAATCCCCGAAGACGACTTTCTCGAAACTCAGGCTGGTCAGGATTGGCTGGCTGAGTCTGTGGATGACCTGTTGAGTCAGCGCAATGTGGAGGCGCCAACCCCGGTTGGCCGCAACGTTGTTCTGGTAAATGCCGACCACTTGCCTGAGGTCCTGGCAGATCACATGGCCGCGCAATCTGATCCAGACCGTTGCATCGAGAAGATCTTGATCGAGCTGGTCGGGCGAGAGGACGACAGCTTGTTGCATCGCTGGGCGGTCCGCGCAGTTGGCGGCGACCCGCTCACTGTCCGTTCCATGGCAGTCGGCCTGATCGCGGTGCATGCCAACGAATACCGTGACGCAAAACGTGAGAGCGATCGACTCGAGCAGGAATGCGGATTTTGAGCCCGCACATTCTGATCGACCAGGCCCTCGACGGTGTTGCCGAACCAGTAGGCCAGGAGGACATCAGCCTCCTGGTGCAATCACTCATCACTCGCCTTTTCACCGACGGGGCGATCACCACCGAAGAGTTCAACCACTACTGCAAGCGGCTGCGCGACATCTGCCAGCGGCGCCAGGAGGCATGATGACCACATCACCAGTCAAAACGCTGATCGACGAACAGCTCGAAGACATCACAGCGCACAACTTGCGAGAGGCCTATGGCCTGGCCGAACGGCGCGGCTTCTTCGGTGCGCCAGTCGAGCAATACGCCGAGCCGGGCTATGGCGGTCGCGTCCTACAGGTGCTGCGTTACCGGGTCGCTCAGTTGGAACGTGAGCAATGAGCGGCCACGGCGCACATCTGCGCGGCCAACACCTGGCCAAGCGCTGCGCGAAGCTTCGACGTGAAGGTCTGCCGCTTTCTGAGGTCGCACGGATCGCCGGTGTAACGAAGGAACAGGTCTCTGCCAAGATACTGCTGGGCGAGCGCCTTCTATCTTTGGTTGAGTCTGCATGACGACCCGCCAGCGTTTCCACCGCATCTTCTTCTGGCGGAGCTCGTTCACTGCTCTCGCCCTCTGTACTGCCGCGATGCTGCTTACCACCTTCGCAAATCGCGCCACCCAATAACCACACATTTCAAGGCTGCGCGTGGCGCGGCGAGGACTCCCCGTGCCCCAAGTACGCAAACTCGACCAGGCCATGGAGCCTATCGAGGCGACCGTGGTCACCACCATAGACCAACACCGGCCGCCCACCAACGCAACTGCGGTTGCTGCTCAAGCTAATGACGCTGCCAGCATCATGTCCGTGATCATGCAGGTTGCTGCCACTCCGAATGTCGACGTCGGCAACATGGAGCGGCTGATGCAGATGCATGAGCGTCACGTCGACCGCCAGGCTTCGGCGGCATTCAGTGTCGCAATGGTCAACGCGCAAAAGCGAATCAAGCCGGTGACACGCAATGCGCTCAACAAGCACACGGCCAGCACCTACGCCAGACTCGAAGACATCGACCGGGCGATCAGTCCGATCTTCACCGAGGAAGGTTTCTCGCTGTCCTTCGGCACCGCCGATTCCCGGCTGCCTGGCCATCTCCGCGTCACCTGCGACTGCATGCACGCCGGTGGCCATACAAAGCTTTACCAGCTCGACCTGCCGATCGATGCCGCAGGTTCTGGCGGGAAGACAAACAAAACCGGTGTGCAGGCGAACGGCTCGACGATCAGCTACGGCCGTCGATACCTGACCCAGATGATTTTCAACGTCACCACGACCGATGACGACGATGACGGGAATTCGGGGGCGCCTCCCGCTGAGACCTTGCCGCCGGAGCCTAAAGCACTTCCCCCTTATCCCCCCGAAAAGTTCTCCGAGAACTTCCCCAAGTGGGTCGCCATGATTCTGAGCGGACAAAAGACAGCTGACCACATCGTCGTGATGCTCGGGCTTAAGGCCTCTCTAACCGAGCACCAGAAAAAAACCATCCTCGCAATCATCGCGCCATCACAAGAAGGAGACGCATCTTGAAAATTCATTCCGTAATCCAAGGCTCCGAAGCCTGGCATGCGCTCCGCGCCAACTACTTCACCGCCTCCGAGGCACCGGCGATGATGGGCGCGTCGAAGCAGATGAAGCGCACCGAGTTGCTCCACGCTAAGAAGACTGGCCTCGACCGCGATGTGTCGTGGTGGGTGCAGAAGTACCTGTTCGACAAGGGGCATGAAGCCGAAGCCATGGCTCGACCAATCTTGGAAGCGCGCATCGGCGAAGACCTGTTCCCTGTTGTCGGTACCGAAGGTGATCTGCTCGCCTCGCTTGACGGCTGCACCATGCTCGGCGAAACACTGTTCGAGCACAAAATGTGGAATGAGCAGCTCGCCGATGACGTACTCGCCGGCACGCTAGACCCGCACTACTACTGGCAGCTTGAGCAGCAGTTGCTGGTGAGCGGCGCGGAGAAAGTGATCTTCGTTTGTTCCGACGGCACTGAGAACAATTTCGTGTCGATGGAATACACGCCGGCACCGGGTCGCGCCGCAACGCTCGTTGCCGGGTGGAAGCAGTTCCAAGCCGACTTGCTCGACTTCACACCTGCCGAGGTACTGCCTGAGGCCGTCGGTAAGACGCCTGAAAGCCTGCCTGCACTACGCATCGAAGTTACCGGCATGGTCACCGCCAGCAACCTGGAGCAGTTCAAGGCTCACTCACTGGCCGTCTTCGATGCGATCAACACCAACCTTGAGACAGACCAACACTTCGCCGACGCCGAGAAGACGGTCAAATGGTGTGGCGATGTCGAAGAGCGTCTGGCAGCGGCCAAGCAGCATGCACTGAGCCAAACCGAAAGTATCGACGCCCTCTTCCGCACTATCGACGAGATCAGCGCCGAGGCTCGCGCTAAGCGCCTGATGCTCGACAAACTGGTGAAGGCTCGCAAGGTCAGCATCCGCGAAGACATCGTCATGGATGCGGCCAAATTGCTGCAAACCCACATTGACCAGATCAACGCATCACTGGGCGGCAAGGCTCGCATGCCAGCGGTACCGGCGGACTTCGCCGGCGCCATCAAGGGCAAGAAGTCCATCAGCAGCCTGCGCGATGCCGCCGACTCCGAGCTAGCCCGGGCGAAGATCGCAGCAAGCCAGATCGGCGACAGCATCCGCGCCAACTTGGCCAGCTTGGTCGAGCTCGCCGCCGATTACATGTTCCTGTTCAACGACGTCCAGCAGCTAGTCCTCAAGGCCAATGACGACCTGGTCGCGCTGATCAAGGTGCGAATCTCGGAGCATCAGAAAGCCGAGGCCGACAAAGAAGATGCACAGCGCGAGCGGATCCGTATGGAAGAGTTGCAGCGGATTGCGGATGAAGCGAAACCGGTCATCGAGCCAGCACCCGCACAACCAGCACCGACGCCCACCCCGGTGAGATCCGCTCCAGCTGTTGCAGCGATTGCAAAGCCCGTTGCGACGACAGCAAAGCCGGTGACCTACCGCGCGGAAGTTACGGACCTGGAAGCGCTGGTGCACGCCGTTGCCGGTGGCCTCGCCCCGCTCAGCGTACTGACTGTGAACTGGGACAAGCTCGACGCCCTGGTTGCTCAACAAGGTTCGCTTTTCAGCATGGCCGGCGTAACCCTGGTGAACGCCGCGGCATGAGCAAAATGAGACGAGCAGTAAATCAACGACGCCGGCAGCCTTGGCTGGACCTGCCGGCCAGCGGAATCGAAGAGGTAGGCCATGGCGATGGATGGAAGGACGCGCTCTGCCAAGGCGGCGCTGAAGCGGCTGGCAAAGCAGGAAGTGGAGCTGCGCCACAAAGTTCGCGATGGCATCACGCAGATGCTGGCCGATCTGATGCGTTGGAACAAAATCGAGGAAGCCGGCGAGGCGTTGCAACTGCTGATCTTAAATGCTGACCCGGTTGCGGCACTATCGCAGGCCGCAGTTGAACTTCCGTCGTCATCGCCTGGACTGATTCGGCATCACGTCAGGCCTGGCGTTCTTGATCTGCTGAATGAGCTCGCCGAAAGCCTGCATGGGGCCAGCCAGAAGCATGTGATTGAACTGCTGGTTCTGTGCGCGCATGCGGCCGGCCCGACTGGCTCTGCAAAGTACCTGCGCATTCCGCGACACGAAATCGTGTTTAGCGAAAACGTGTCGCGCACTTTCTTGAATGAGAGTTTGCGCGAACTGCGCAAAGACCCGGGCGACGAGCACTTCGCACCCTGAACGCCATACCTGCAATCAGTTGCCTCGGCTGAGCTGCAAATTCTGAGTCGTGCATTCAGTGGTGCTCACAGTACCCATGAAGGCATTCATCTTCACAGCGCACCTCTCGATATTCAGACCGTTACGCCCGTCACTTGAGATGTTGGTGACATATGGGCCAGCAGTTGTGCAGCCCGCCAAAACAGCGAGCAGGCCCAAGGCAATGATATTGAATTTCATATGAGTCCTTTCGAGCAGTGGCCATTGAGATTTAGCCCAAAGCGTAGACCAACCAGGAATACACCACCCACCCCACTGTCGCATCCGGTCACGGAGGGCGGCGCCTGACTGGAAATCACTTATGACCCCTTCCCACCAAATACTGGTCGGCGACTGCCTGGAGCTGATGCAGCAGATGCCAGACAACTCAGTCGACAGCGTCGTGACCGATCCGCCCTACGGGATTCGGTTCATGGGCAAGAGCTGGGATGGCCGGGACATCGAAGACCGCGCCGCTTACCGTGCCAGCATGCCGTCGCACGCTTCGGCGTGCGGGCCAAATGGCGGACACCGATCGGTTGCGGCCGAGGCCGGTAAGTACGACCTGACACCCGGCGGTATGCGGGCCTTCCAGTCCTTCACCTTAGAGTGGGCAACAGAAGCGCTTCGGGTACTCAAGCCTGGCGGACACCTACTGTCCTTCGCCGCAGCGCGCACCTACCACCACATGGCGGTCGGCATTGAGATGGCGGGCTTCGAGATCCGCGACCAGATCATGTGGGTATTCGGCTCGGGCTTCCCCAAGTCGCACAATCTGAAGGGCGAGCACGAAGGCTGGGGTACCGCACTCAAGCCCGCTCACGAACCAATCTGCATGGCCCGCAAGCCGCTGATCGGCACTGTGGCGGCGAATGCGCTTAAACACGGCACAGGGCCAATCAACGTAGATGCCTGCCGAATTCACGGACCGGATGCCGCCGGCGGCCAATACACCCAAAAGCGCATGGCACCAGGTCATCGCATCAATGAAAACGGCAGATGGAAGCAGGACGCAGAGTTCACTGGTGAGAGAAAGGCCGGGCGCTGGCCAGCGAACTTGATTCATGACGGAAGTGACTGCGTGGTGGCGATGTTTCCAGCTGAAGCCGGCGCCAGCGCACCGGTGCGCGGTAGCGAGGCCAGCGCGGCAAGTGCCGGCAAGATCACTGGCAAGCGCGATCGAGTGGCCGGAGCATTTCACGGCGACACCGGCAGCGCCGCTCGCTTCTTCTACTGCGCAAAGACGAGTCGTGCCGATCGGCACGAAGGCCTGATCAATCCAGGACCTCAGTTCAAGCGGGGCAACACCCTGCGCAAGGTCGAGAACACTGCCACCACGGGCAACACACACCCGACGGTGAAGCCGACTGACTTGATGGCCTACCTGTTACGCCTGGTCACACCGCCGGGCGGCACCCTGCTCGATCCATTCATGGGTTCGGGCAGCACCGGCAAGGCGGCGATGCGCGAGGGCTTCAAGTTCATTGGCTGCGAAATCGACGAGCAGTACGCGGCGATCGCTCGAGCACGCATTCAACACGAGCTCGACAAGCAGAACGTGCCCTCTCGATGGATCGATAACCAACTATCCCTGTTCACTTCAAAGGAAGGTGCGTTATGAGCACATTTGCAGTGTTTGGCATGACCCGCGCTGTCGCCCTGGCTGAAGCCAAGAAGCGCACAAAAGGCACCCGCTAGAATCTTCAGGCGCCAGGCGGCGTCGAGCAAATCCCGCTCGTTGAGTGGCTGGCCATGGTCGAAAGGAAGACCGAGCAGATTATGGGGGGATACGGTTCGCCAGCTCTCACCGCTGTTCGACGCACCGCAGTACGCCGAGCAGTTCATCGAGCTTGCCCGCAAGACGCTTCAATGCCGCGACTTGCGGATCAGGTTCAAGGCAGTCCTGACCGACGCCAAGGGCAAGCCGATCATCAACCCGAAGACGAAGGCGCCGAAGGTTGGATTTGCGGAGTGGCCGCTGGCGAAGGTTGAGCAGGCGGCCTGACCCATCCTCACCTATTGCATTAAGGGTCGAGGTCGCCGCGCAGGTCAGTCTTTCCAATTATCGACCCAATCAGTAGCAAGCTTAATGCCTCTACTACGTGCCTCCTTTAGGTTGCTGTACTTGGTTTCGTTATTGAATCCCTTAATAGCGCTATCAATGAACGACACATCAATTCGGATCTGATTCGGATCACGCAATGTCGTACGTCTGAACGTTATAGTCGCCTTGGTGCCATTTGGATGAACGTAATCAATCGGTTCCAGCCCTTCTAATTGTTCGCTCACATCGATCTCCTTCCGGCCTCATGCCGGGACATCAACCAATAGCCCACAAACTCGAATCACGCCAACCGGCGGGGATCCCCTATGTTCACAGCAATTGATTTATTTTCCGGTTTTGGCGGATGGACACGCGGCGGCGTAGAAGCCGGATTGAAAGTACTTTGGGCAGCAAACCACTGGCCGGAAGCGGTGAAGTGGCACACCGCGAACAACCCGGATACGAAGCACGTTTGCCAGGATCTGCACCAAGCCAATTGGTGCGAGGTGCCTAAGACTGATGTCGGCCTCGCGTCTCCCTGCTGCCATGGACACACGCCAGCGCGCGGCAAGGAGAATGGTAACCCGCAGCACGACTCATCGAGATCAACGGCATGGGCAGTCGTATCCGCCGCAGAAGCCCTGCGTCAGGACGCCTGGGTGGTGGAGAACGTCCCGGGCTTCATGAACTGGACGCTCTATCCAGCCTGGACCGATGCCATGCGCCGTCTCGGCTATCAGTTGGCTCCGCACATCGTCGACTGTGCCGATCTCGGCGTGCCACAACATCGAGTTCGCCTGTTCATGGTCTGCACCCGCAGCAAGGCACCACTTCACCTACAGCTCCAGCAGCAACAACATGTGCCGGCCAGGTCGATAATCGATTTCGAGGCGGGCAAGTGGTCCCTGATCGAGAAAGCGGGACGGGCAGAAGCCACCTTGAGCCGGGTCAAAAATGGCCGAAAGGCCTTTGGCGAACGATTCGTGATGCCCTACTACGGGCGTGGCTCTGGTATGACGGGCCGCAGCCTGGACCGCCCGATCGGCACCATCACCACCCTGGACCGCTGGGCCATTGTCGATGGCGACCGGATGCGCATGATCACCGCCAACGAGGCAATGGCCGCTCAGTCCTTCCCCGGTGACACCCTGCGCCCGGACAACCACCGGCTGACCATGCATATGACCGGCAACGCGGTACCGCCGCTGGCCGGACAACGAATCATCGAAGCATTGAAGGCGGCCGCTTAACCCTAAATCAGAACGCTAACCAACTCCGAGTCAATGGTTGGGATCGATTCAGAGCCCTGCTGGGATACGATCCATGCCCGAGTCTGTTCTACGTTGAAGTGCCAGTCGTGGGTTACCATCAAGGCAAGCGCGGTGCGGGTGACCCGGTAGTGGCCACATTCCGGACAATCTATCTCCACGAAATCGCCACCGGTATCGACGTCCGATACAGACTCATTGCAAATCAAGCATTCCATGAGTTTCTCCTCTTGGCTGATCGATCAACTGTAGTCGATCTCAGCGAGGTAGCGCCGTCACCAGCTTCGCCCCAAGCTCCCGACCAGCAACCTGCGCCAGCCCACGGTCAGGGTAAGTCTGGTGACCCGCCACAACCGGAATCACCACCTCATCAACGCGTTTCACCTCGACGTTGATTCGCCAGACTTCCTGGCCACTCTCCAGTGTTTCGCACTCCATGTAATTCCAGAGCCGAAAGCCTTCGTGCTCGTCATAAATATCGTGCTTGGTCATGTGGTGATCCTGTTGAGGTGACCGCATCGTAGCACCTCATGAGGATTGGCCATGGCCACTGAAAACCAAGGACGCAGCGGACGCCTACATCCGTCGCAAGAAGCACGATTACCCGAAGGGTATGCGTGTCTACGTCGACTCCCAGTACAACGCCTGGGAGTTCAACACCATCAAGGAAGCGATCCTCGACGGCACGCTGACCTACACGCCAAAGGTGGAAGCATGAAGCCCACCTACCTCAGCGGCCCCATGACTGGCCTGCCCGGCCAAGATCAACCCCGCCGGCGACAACTGGCACGACTGCACCCGCCGCGAGTCGACTGCCTTGGAGTTTAAAGCGGGGCTCGACGACGCAGCGGGGCGCTGCGGCCAAGTTTACCTTGGGGGGCTCCGCTACATGACCGGAGCGAATCCGAAATAAGCGTCTCCGTTCAGACATGTAATTACTTAGCTTTAGTAAGGGTATACACATAACGCGGATAATAAATACATTCATTTTTTGCTTCGATTGCTGCGTCATAACGAGCCTTGCTAGTATTAGTCTCGTTCAAGGCGATATCCATTTTAGATTTAACTTTAGTGCTAATATCATTTATTATTTTAGCGTCTTCGGCCCCACTAAAACCAGCATCACCTATCGTCTGATTAGCTACGTTAGCAGCACCACCCGCGCTGCTGAAAGCTGCAATCCAGGACGCGTTTGCGGCCGCATTTGCGCTTAACAATACCGGTGCAATAATAGACCCAGATACCAGTCCCCCGAGCGATATCCATAGCGACCTCGAAGATCTTTTCCCCGATAAAATCTCTTTATCTCCTATTACCTTACTACAAACCGCATTGGCCTCTTCTATCGCCTTTAAAACACCGCTATTCGCAACTTCTCTCTGCACACCCACAGGAGTCGTAGCGTTTATTGCAGTTATTTCTTCTTCTGACAAATGTGTCTTAGTATTATCCAACGGAGCACAAGCAGCTAACACGAGAATCGAAAAAATCAAAATAATGTTCTGGTGCATAGACCCACCATACAAAGAGATTAAGCTGCCGATAATTCATCAATCGGGGGTATAGAGGCGTAATGCTATCAAATCTCGCATCCAGCATAAGAGATAGCCCACAAGTGCTATTTCCGCCAGGTCGATGAGACGCCGCTCCGACCAACCCCCAAGCACGTCCCCCCCACCTCTCAACCGAATACCGTGACCTGTGCGGGAAATACCGCACCCACGACAACCTGAAACGCTACAGCAAGCTGCGTTAGGCGATGCATGCATGGCCACAGGAGAGTCATTTTGGGGGGCAGTTCTTGGAACTCCTGCCCCAACGATGTCATCCGACTCATCGCCAAGTAACCCCCCTTCAAAGTCAGCCGCTATAGCGGCAAAGGAACAGTCATGCCGTAGAAAGCGTTTTGATCGAACCGAAAGAAGTGACACGCGATAACTGCGGGAATTGGACTCACCCCGACCTGCCGGTGTGGGGAGAAGGTGAGTCTGGCGAAACCATCAATGCATGGTTCGCAGCTCAAGGCATGGAGAGAAAGCCGATCATGTTGGAGGGCGACCTTTCAGCAGACGACTATGACAAGTGGGCCGCGAAAGGCGACTACGACGCCGAGGGCTGGGAGCCGACCAAGCCAGATGGTGAAGGCTGGTTCATCTTGTCGATCCATGACACCGACGACGGTCCAGTTTGCTGGTGGGCAAGGAAGGTGACCACATGATCCTCCCAGCCCTAGCCTACACGGCCTAGCTCATCTACACGGGGCCACGGTGATGAAGTCTACCGACACACGTTCGCGGCGGTCTGCGCCTCCAGAACTTCCCGGTCTTCGCGACCATGACCGCTAGGCTGCGCGCCGCCGGCCACGCAGTCATAAACCCCACCGCGAATGCGCCAGAGGACAACCAAATCATGCCGGATATTCGATTACTACCGTTGCTCTGGCTTTTGACAGCAATACCAAGCGAAGACAGCCACGCAGATCAGCATCTGCAACCAATCGGTGAAATCGTTCACGCGAACACACTCTCATCTTCTATAGGACTGCCTGGGTTCTGATCATTCCGCCAGATAAGAGCTCGCTCAGCATGTATGGCCACGCCATCCATGAACCAGCAAAGATCCATCGGCTCCGAACAAACGACCACACCTTAGCCAGCTACCGACTCAGCGCCTATAGGACCTTTCTGAGTTCACCACAAGACTCATCTCTATAAGACGCTTCTGAATTCACCACAAACAGAACGGCCTGCCGGTGAACGGCGGGAGAGGAACACTCATGCCTCACGTACTCGACGGCCGACCGCTACTGGTCCGGCTCCAGAAACGCATTGAAAAATACGACCGGGCGCATCGGAGCAGCCCGCTTGCCACAGATATGACGCTGCACCAGCAGTCAGCAGACGAAATCAACAGGCTGACGACCGAGAATCAGCGGCTCCGAAAGCATATCGAGGGATATCGCCAAGTTAGGGACGTGCCATTTCTCAAAAACTACGCCCCCCATCGCAACCTCGATGGTTCTGCCCAGGCAGTACCCACCACCGAATAACCACCTTCTGCCGCCACGCGCGGCATGGAGCATCACCATGGCAGCAGCCGAACAACTCGACGACAGCATCATGGGCGACAAGGTGCCCGAGGCAAAGATGGCCGAAATTCTCGGCACCACCATCGCAGCCTTGCGCTCGAAGCGTGCACGAAACCAAATCCCCCTCGGAGTTTGGAACAAGCACGGAAGCAGGATCCTCTACAGCATCAGGAGATATCACGAATGGCTCGAAAGTCAGTGGGTTTGCCCGCAGGAATGGACATCCACCACGGCTCAATCCGCATCCGCTTTATGTGGAACGGCACCAGGCGCAGTGAAACGCTCCCCTATCCCCCGACACAGAAAGGCATCAAATCAGCCGCACAGATTAGTGATCAGGTAAACAGCCTGATCAAGCTTGGGTTGCTCGACGACGACAAGTACGCCGAGCTCTTCCCTGGGTCTATCAACGTCGCCGGCGGGAAAATCAATTTTGGTGAGTATGCCCAGCTCTGGTTGGACAGCCGCGAAATTGTTGGTGGGACAAAGCTCGGGTACAAGGGAGCCCTGAACCTGTACTGGATGCCGTCCCTCGCGCTGGTCCGGATTGATCTGATCACCACCACCCTCTTGCGCCGCACGATGGCCGGCATCAAATGGTCGTCGCCAGCGGTAAAGCGCAATGCCCTGGTCAAGCTTTCGACCATCCTCAAATCAGCGGTGTCCGAAGAGCTCTTGGCGAAGAACCCAGCAGCCCCGCTTGAGCTTCCAAAGCGAAGCAGAAAAGAGATTGATCCCTTCAGCCTGGACGAAGCCAACGTCATCATCGCGAAGATGTACCAGCACGAACACTGGCCTAGCACCATCTACGCGGCATTTTTCGAGTTTGTTTTTTTCACGGGCCTACGTCTATCTGAGGCCCTGGCCTTGCGGTGGGATGCAGTGAGCATGGAGAAAAGGACTGCCCACGTCTGTCGCGGGATTGCCCTGGGGGAAGTGGTGGAGCGCACAAAAACTGGTGGCGATCGCTTTGTTCTGCTCAACGAGCGAGCATTGCACGCCTTGGAGTTCGCCAAAAAGTATGCAGAACGTCGGAAAAAAGGGGCAGGAAAGATCCTGGAAACCCCCTTCATCTTTCCGCCATCAAAGAACAGCGAGTATGTGAGACAGACGTCTGACCTACACAAGCAGTGGAAACCGACCCTGAAAGCCTTGGGATTGCGACACAGGCCGCCATACAACTGTCGTCACACCTATGCGACAATATGCATTATGTCTGGCATGAACCCCGCATTCATTTCCCAGCAACTCGGCCATAGCGTGCAGATGTTGCTGTCTACTTATGCGCGTTGGATCAACTCAAGCTCAGATTGGAGTGAACTGGAAAAACTCCAAATTGGTCCCAAATTGGTCCCAGCCCCAAAAAGCGCAACCTAAGCTATTGAAAGGTAAGGTAATTGATCTCTACAGCAAATATCACGATGCAGTTCGGCGCCAAGCCGTTGTTCGAAAACGTTTCGGTCAAATTTGGTGCGGGTAACCGCTATGGCCTGATCGGCGCCAACGGTTGCGGCAAGTCGACCTTCATGAAAATCCTCGGCAGCGACCTCGATCCGTCCGGCGGCCAGGTCATGCTCGAGCCGAACGTGCGTCTGGGTAAACTGCGCCAGGACCAGTTCGCCTACGAAGAATTCAGCGTGCTCGACACCGTGATCATGGGTCACGAAGAGCTGTGGAAGGTCAAGGCCGAGCGCGACCGCATCTACTCGCTGCCGGAAATGACTGAAGAAGACGGCATGGCCGTCGCCGAGCTGGAAACCGAATTCGCCGAGATGGACGGCTACACCGCCGAATCCCGCGCCGGTGAATTGCTGCTGGGCCTGGGTATCGGCATTGAGCAACACAATGGCCCGATGAGCGAAGTCTCGCCCGGCTGGAAACTCCGCGTTCTGCTGGCTCAGGCACTGTTCTCCGATCCGGAAGTCCTGCTGCTCGACGAACCGACGAACCACCTGGACATCAACACCATCCGCTGGCTGGAAAACATTCTGACCCAGCGCAGCAGCCTGATGATCATCATCTCCCACGATAGACACTTCCTGAACAGCGTCTGCACCCACATGGCTGACCTGGACTACGGCGAGCTGCGCCTGTTCCCGGGCAACTATGACGAGTACATGACCGTGGCGACCCAGTCCCGCGAGCAACTGCTCTCGGACAACGCCAAGAAGAAAGCGCAAATCTCGGAACTGCAATCGTTCGTCAGCCGCTTCTCGGCCAACGCCTCGAAAGCCAAGCAGGCAACCTCCCGCGCCAAGCAGATCGACAAGATCCAGTTGGCCGAAGTCAAGCCGTCGAGCCGCGTCAGCCCGTTCATCCGCTTCGACCAGACCAAAAAGCTCCATCGCCAGGCAGTGATTGTCGAGCGTATGGCCAAGGGCTTTGACGGTAAGACCCTGTTCAAGGACTTCAGCTTCACCGTTGAAGCCGGCGAGCGCGTGGCGATCATCGGTCCGAACGGGATCGGCAAGACCACCCTGTTGCGCACCCTGGTCAACGAACTGACTCCGGACGCAGGTACCGTCAAGTGGACCGAAGCGGCCGAACTGGGCTACTACGCCCAGGATCATGCGTCGGACTTCGAAGACGAATCCAACCTGTTCGACTGGATGGGCCGCTGGACCAAGGAAGGCGAGCAAGTGGTTCGCGGCACCCTGGGCCGCATGCTGTTCTCCAACGACGAGATCCTCAAGTCGGTGAAGGTGATCTCCGGTGGTGAGCAAGGTCGCATGCTGTTCGGCAAGCTGATCCTGCAAAAGCCGAACGTGCTGATCATGGACGAACCGACTAACCACCTGGACATGGAATCCATCGAAGCGCTGAACCTGGCGCTGGAAAACTACCCGGGCACGCTGATCTTCGTCAGCCACGACCGTGAGTTCGTATCGTCCCTGGCCACTCGAATCATCGAGCTGAGCCCAAGCGGTGTGATCGACTTCAGCGGCACTTACGATGACTACCTGCGTAGCCAAGGCGTAGTGTTCTAAAAGCCGCTTCAAGTTTTAAGCTGCACGCTTCAAATAAAAGCCCCGTCCATGTGACGGGGCTTTTGCGTTTTCGGTTATAGGATGCGATAGAGCAAACGTTCGATCCGCACCCGACTGACCCGACGCAGAAACTTACTCACCGCTGCCGGGTACTCCAGCAAGGTTTCCAGTTGCTGATAGCGCTCGATGCGGCTGGTATTGCGGAAAATCTCCGCCAGCTCACTGCGACGGGGTTCCTGCAATTCACTTTTGGGATCATCGATCAGCAAAGCGTTTTCCAGGTCCAGACGGAACGCTCGCGGATTCAGGTTATTGCCGGTCAACAAGGTGTAGCGCTCGTCGATCCACATGCCTTTGAGGTGATAGGTGTTGTCGCCGTCGCGCCACAGATGCAGGTTCAACTGACCGCTGTCGATCACCCGCTGATGGCGCTTGGCGAAGCGTCGCAGGCTGATTTCGTAGAGATACGGTAACGCTGCGATCACCTTGAACGGCTCGTTCGGCGGAATGTAGAAGTCGTTGGCGGTCTTGTCGCCGACAATGATATCGATCTTTACCCCGCGTGCCAGTGCCCGGTTGATTTCACGGGTCACCGGTAACGGCAGGTTGAAATACGGCGTGCAGATGGTCAGCTGATGCTGGGCGCTGGCAATCAGCTCACAGATCACCCGGCTCAATGCATTGTTTTTACCGACCCCGAGCAATGGGCTCACTGACAGACCATCCTTGGCCAGCGTACCGGCCGTGGTGTCGTAGGCGGCGTGCTTGAAGCGGCTGCGCAGGTCGCCGATGTCGTTGCGCAGACTGCGGGTGGTCGGCAGGTTCGGCAGATCGAGACGGTGCACGGCCTTGGAAGCGATCAGCCCATGCTGAACCAGATGCTGCATGGAATCGGCCAGCGCGCGGTTGCGCAACAGGTGATAACGGTCGAAACGGTATTTGTCGAACTTGTGCAGATAGACGTTGTTCAGGCTGGCGCCACTGTAGATCACGCAGTCATCGATCACGAAGCCTTTGAGGTGCAACACGCCGAACAGCTCGCGGGTCTGCACCGGCACGCCATACACCGGCACTTCGCTGGCGTGCTCGCGGGTTTGCTGCTGATACCACGCCGAGTTGCCCGGCTGCTTGCCGGCACCGATCAATCCGCGCTGCGCCCGCAGCCAGTCAACCACCACCACCACGTCCAGTTCCGGACGCGCAGCTTTGGCGGCGTGCAAGGCATCGAGGATTTCCTGGCCAGCTTCGTCGTGTTGCAGGTAAAGCGCGACGATGTAAATGCGCTGGGTCGCCTGGGCAATTTTCTCCAGCAGGCAACGACGAAACTCGGCAGCGCCAGAAAGGACGGAGACCGCATCGACGGTCAGCGGAAAACTGCGCAGCTTGGGCAGTAGAGAGCGTTTGAAAAGCGACGGCATAGGGCTCGCAAAAGGGTCGAATCCGAAGAACCCAAGAGCTTACACCATGGATCCGTTCGGGTCTTGTTACTGTCTGTAATGACCTCTTCGCGAGCAAGCTCGCTCCCACAGGGGAGTGCATTTCAAATGTGCGAGCGAGCTTGCTCGCGAAGGCAATTCAACATGCACATAAAATACCCGCTTGACCAAGGAGAACGCTCGTTCTACTCTTTGCCACATGAACGAAATCACTAGCAACGACACACGCGACATTATTCTGGATGTCACCGAAAAGCTGATCTACAAAAGTGGCATTGCTGCCACGGGCATGGATCTCCTGGTGAAAACCGCCGGCGTCTCCAGAAAAAGTATTTACCGCTACTTCGCCAGCAAGGAGGAGCTGACCGTCGCGGCCCTGCAACGCCGCGACGTACGCTGGATGAACTGGTTCAAAACCGAAGTGAACAAGGCCCCGACCCCGGCCGAGCGGTTGCTCAACCTGTTCACCGTGCTCAAGGACTGGTTCGCCAGCGAAGGCTTTCGCGGCTGCGCCTTTATCAACACCAGCGGTGAAACCGGCGACCCGCAAGACCCGGTGCGCCTGGTGGCGAAGGAACATAAACAGAAGCTGCTCGACTACGTGTGCGAGCTCTGTACCGAACATGGCGTACACAACCCGGAGGCGCTGGCCAAACAGCTGCTGATCCTGATCGATGGCGCCATTACCGTTGCTCTTGTCATGGGCGATCACAGTGCCGCCGATAATGCGCAATGCATGGCGCGAAAGTTATTGGACCTGTAACTGTTTAAACAAGACCAACTTGCTGTTTGAACACACACTTTCCCTGGAGATTTTAAATGTCATCTGATGCCGAAGTTCGTCCGCCACTTCCGCCGTTCACCCGTGAGTCGGCCATTGAAAAGATTCGTCTGGCCGAAGACGGCTGGAACTCCCGCGATCCGCAACGAGTATCCCTGGCCTACACCCTGGACACAAAATGGCGTAACCGCGCCGAATTCGCCAACAACCGCGAAGAAGCCAAGGGCTTTCTGACCCGCAAATGGGCCAAGGAGCTGGATTACCGGCTGATCAAGGAACTCTGGGCCTTCACCGATAACCGTATTGCCGTACGTTACGCCTATGAATGGCATGACGATTCGGGCAACTGGTATCGCTCGTACGGCAATGAAAACTGGGAGTTCGATGAGTACGGGTTGATGTCCAACCGTCATGCCTGCATCAATGACATGCCGATCAAGGAAAGCGAGCGCAAGTTCCACTGGCCGCTGGGCCGCCGCCCGGATGACCATCCGGGGCTGTCGGATCTGGGCCTGTAACGACCCCGCGCACGTAGGAGCTGCCGCAGGCTGCGATCTTTTCAAGATCAGAAGATCGCAGCCTGCGGCAGCTCCTACGCGGTTAATTGATTGCTCCCTGCTCCGCGCGGGAACGATCATGTCAGGTATTAGAGCGGTCGCAGGGGGCGGAGGTTATGGGTAAGATGGCGCCCTGCCTTGCCCCCTCTGCCCCGCCGAATAAGTCCACCTCATGCCTTTCGAACTCAGCGTAGACCTCACCACTCTGGCCATTTTGGCCATCGTCGCGTTCATTGCCGGTTTCATCGATGCCATTGCTGGCGGTGGCGGTCTGCTGACCACCCCGGCGCTGCTCACCGCCGGCCTGCCGCCGCATCTGGTGCTGGGCACCAACAAACTCAGCTCGACCTTCGGCTCGGCAACTGCCAGTTTCACTTTCTACCGACGCAAGCTGTTCCACCCACGGCAGTGGATGCACGCGATTATCGGAACCCTGGTGGGCGCACTGACCGGCGCAATCGTTGCGCACTACCTGCCGGCTGAATGGCTGAACAAAATGCTCCCGGTGATCGTCTTTGCCTGTGGCGTGTATCTGCTGTTTGGCGGCACGCCGAAAGCACCGCTGGACAGCGACGCACCGATCAAGAAGAAGTGGCAGTCGAGCCAGGGTTTCAGTCTCGGTTTCTACGACGGTGTGGCCGGTCCCGGCACTGGCGCGTTCTGGACCGTCAGCAGCCTGCTGCTCTACCCCATCGATCTGGTCAAGGCCAGTGGCGTGGCGCGCAGCATGAACTTCGTCAGCAACATCGCGGCACTATCGGTGTTCGTCTTTTCCGGGCAAGTGGACTGGATTATCGGCCTGAGCATGGGCCTGTCGGTGATGGTCGGTGCATTCTTTGGCGCGCGCACCGCCATCAGTGGTGGGGCGAAGTTCATTCGCCCGGTATTCATCACCGTAGTGCTGGGTTTGACCGTGCGCCTAGCCTGGCAGCACTGGTTCAGCGTGGCCTAAGCGCCGCGCTACATAAATGTCGATCAGGTAGCGGGCAATCGAGCGCCCCGCCGGCAACGGCGGTAGCGCGTGAATGTTGAACCACTGGGCGTCTTCGATCTCATCGGCTTGCGGCACAATCTCGCCACCGGCGTACTCGGCATGAAAACCGAGCATCATCGAATGCGGGAATGGCCAGCACTGGCTGCCCAGGTACTGGATGTTCCTGACCTCGATCTGCACCTCTTCGCGCACTTCACGAATCAGGCAATCTTCAGCCGATTCGCCGGGCTCGGCAAAACCCGCCAAGGTACTGTAGACCCCCGGAACAAAGCGCGGCGAGCGCGCCAGCAGAATTTCGTCGCCTCGGGTGATCAGCACAATCATGCTCGGTGAAATCCGTGGATAGCTGCGTAAATCACAGGGCTCGCAATACATCGCCCGCTCACGCGGCAGTTGCGTCATGCGCTGACCGCAATTGCCGCAGAACCGATGCTCACGCGCCCAGGTGCCGATTTGCGCGGCATACCCCAACACTTTGTAGACCGTGTGATCGCCATCGAGCATGAACGCTCGCAGGCCTTTCCAGTTGCATCCCGGCACCTCGCTATGAGCCTTGAGCTCCAGCAAATACACCGGCTCACCGTCGAGATGACCGATGCCATGCTCGGCGAGAATCGACAGGTCCTGACGCTTGAGCCATTCCCGCGGAAACAGCGCGCCGTTGTCGTCGAACAAAAAACCTTCGGGGCTGCGGGCCACGGCCCAGCCGCCGGGTAAGTCGGTGTCGAGTACTGCAGTGGTCCAGCGTGAAGTCATGTGTGCTCAGTCCAGAAATTCGGGTTTCTGCTTGCTCATCGACGCCGCCATGGCGACCCGCAGGTCTGTGGATTGCAGCATCGCGGCGTTCCAGGTAGCGATGTATTCCAGGCCATCGTTGATGCTGTGATCGCGCATGTAGCTGATCATCTCTTTGGTCCCGGCAATCGCAATCGGCGATTTGGCAGCAATTTCACGGGCAATGCCCATCACCCCATCCAGCAGGCTGGCCGTGTCCGGGTAGACCCGGTTGACCAGGCCAATGCTGCGCGCCTCTTCGGCGCCAACGGTGCGACCAGTGTATGCCAGTTCTCGCAGCATGCCGTCACCGATGATCCGCGGCAAGCGTTGCAAAGTGCCAACGTCGGCAGCCATGCCCATGTCGATTTCCTTGATCGAGAATTGCGCGTCTTCTGCCGCATAGCGCATGTCGCAAGCAGAAATCAGATCGATGGCACCGCCCAGGCAATATCCCTGAATGGCCGCCAATACCGGTTTACGGCAGTTGTCGACGGCGTTGAACGAAGCTTGCAACGCCAGGATCTTACGCCGCAACAGGCGCGCATTGCGACCCACGTCCTTGCCCATTTCATTGGCCACCGAAGCCAGCATCATCAGGTCGATGCCCGAAGAGAAATGCTTGCCGGCACCGCTGATCACCACCACACGGACTTCATCGGTGTCGTCGATCCACTGGAAGATCTCGATGATTTCAGTCCAGAACACCGCATTCATCGCGTTGATCTTTTCCGGGCGGTTGATCTGCACATGGGCGATGTTGTCGTTCAGTTCGACGCGAAAGGCTTGGTATTCGGACATGGCAGTGATCCTTGCTGGCGCTGAAAATGAGGCCAGAACTATAACAAGCCATCGTGTGTGGCTGTAAGGCAGTGCATCGGCCAAAAGCGGGACTGAAAGACAGGCACCTACAAGGGCATACCAGCATTCTTTTAATGTGACGCGTGCAACCCCGCCAGTTTGTCCGGATTACGCATGATGTAGACGTGGCTGGCGCGGCCGTCTTCGTCGTAGCCGAAAGTCATTGATGCCGCGATGTGGCCGTCGGCGACCAGAATCACCCCACGGCCGCCGTTGATTTCGGTCTCTTGCCACTGGTAGTGGCTCCAGTAGACCTGCAGCGATTGCGCGATGAAGTCCAGTACGCTGGTTTTGCCATAAAGCGTTTCACGGATCGACGAGACTTTGCCGCCGCTGTCGGCGCAGAGCTCGACGTCTTCGCTGAGCAGCGCGGCCAAGGTCTGTGTCGAGCCGCTGCTGATGGCGCTGTGGAAGGCACTGAGCAGTTGTTCTTGCCGCGCCGGTTCCGGTTGATAGCGGATGTGTGTATTGCCCAGGCTGGTCTTGGCCCGCGACACCAGTTTGCGGCATGCGGCGTCTTGCACGCCGAGGGTTGCGGCGACTTGCGGGTAGTCCATGTCGAAGATTTCGTAAAGCAGATAGGCCGCGCGCTCCTTGGGGCTCAGCCGTTCAAGCAGCAGCATGAACGCAGTCGACAACGACGACGCCAGTTCATGCGCCTGCTCGGGTGAGTCATGGCAGGTCGTGTGGATCGGTTCCGGCAGCCAGGTGCCGACGTAGTCCACCCGCGACGTGTGCGCTGAACGCAGCACGTCGATGCAATGACGGGTGCAGAGCGTGGTCAGCCAGGCAGCCGGTGTGTCGATGGAGGCCTTGTCGGCCTCCAGCCACTTGATGAACAGGTCCTGCACCACGTCCTCGGCTTCGGCCCGCGAGCCAAGGATGCGGTAGGCCAGGCCCATTAAAAACGAGCGGCTGTGCTCGAACACGGCCGTCGAATCTTGAGCAGGAATCATGCTCAGTGCCTCGAAATCTGCAAACGGTTCCAGAGATTGATCATGCCGATCTCAGCCGTCAAGGCGCCGATCTGCGCGTCGTTGAAATGCTCACGCAAATCACCGCGCAATGCCGCGTAGTCGGTTTTATCGTCGAGCGTGGTCAGGGCTTCGGTCCAGGCCAGCGCCGCCCGTTCGGCCGCGCTGAAGTCATTAACGTGGCGCCAGACGATCAAGCGGTCCAGCCGCTCATTGCTTTCCAGTGCTTCACGGGCTTCGCGGCTGTGCATTTTCACGCAGAAACCGCATTGGTTGATCTGCGACGCACGCAGGTGCAGCAAGTGTTTGAGTTTAGGGGCCAGATCATGGCTGTCGAGGGTGACATGCACCTGGGTCAGGCTTTCGAACACCTGAGGGATGGCTTGCAGCAGGTTAATCGCTTGGGTGTTGGACGACATGGAGTTGCTCCGTTATCGGGGTGGGTATAACGGAATGACGAATCAAGGTTCTGGTTTGTGACGTCGGATGACTTTTTTCCTCAGCGTTCGGTCCACAGCGCTTTACCAATGCTCGGCGGGTGGTGCTCTACAGTAGAAGGAAGCGCGCAAATCCGTGCATTTCTCAATGGCACTCGCTGCAGCAACGGCCCGACTTCCAGCAGTGTCGGGCCTTTCGTCAGTCAACGTTGCGAATCAAAAAAGGTTGTCGTCATGACACTGCCCTATGATCCAGGCCGCAGAGCGCTATACAAACCCGAAGAGCGAGCAAGCATTTTCACTTCGCCGGCCGTAGATGACCTGCAACTCTGCACTGAAGCCTCCCGATTGGCGTATGTGCGTTTCGAGCAATCGACAGCAGAGAGCGCCCGGCTGTCCGACTCACTGGCGCTGGCGGGGTTCAGTCATGGACTTGAGCACTTTGTCGATGTCCCCACCGACGGGGCCGGCTTCGGCGTCATGAACGACCCCAACGGCACCGCATTGCTGGTGTTTCGGGGCACCCAGCCAGATCACTTGCTGGATCTGGTCACCAATATTCAGTTCCTCCTTGAACGCTGGGATCTGTGCAGCGGTCGTGGTCACGTCCACCATGGATTCAAGATGACCGCATTACGCCTCTGGGAGCCTGTATCGACGTGGCTTGCCGGGCCGGCCAGCTCCCGTAGCCGCCTGATCATTTGCGGCCACAGCCTGGGCGCGGCAATCGCCACTCTGCTGGCCAAACCGGCAAATGCAGATCTGCTGGTGACCCTCGGCTCCCCAAAGGTCGGTGACACGACCTTCGTTGCCAGTCTCGCCGAACTGCAAAGCATCCGGATCGTTGACTGCTGCGACCTGGTAACCACCGTGCCACCTGATTTTCTCGGCTATCAGCACACTGGACAGCTGCACTACATTGACTTCAATGGTCTTGTTCACCCAACGCCCGGTCAGCCGTTCATGGATCAGGACCAGCAGTTGGGCGAGCAGTATTACAACGCCCATTACAAAACGCCGCCAGGAAACGGCAATGTCATGAACCGACGCCTGGCTGACCATGCGCCGTTCAATTATGTCCGGGCGTTCTGGTAAGGCGACTCAAGCCGCCAACTGACCGTTGGCAATCGCCGCCGAGGCAACAAAAAAAAGAGAGTCTGGCTAACAAGCCATCCTCTCCTGATACTGAACAGTTCTACACCTGATGGTTTAGAAGTCTGGCATCGACTTCATGACCTGTTCAATTCGCTCACGCGCAGAACTGGTAAGTCGTTTCACACCCAATGTTTTGGCAATTTCCAATGGCCTGTCACCCGCAGAAATCAAGGATGCCACCGTGAGTAGCTCTTCGGCAGCTATCTCCTCCACGGACCGGGCGTCATCAGCAGTTACAGGAATCCGATAGCTATTCCAGGCGGTAATATCATTTTCCGAGTGCCAAACAAACTGCCCATCAACAGGGTCGCGTCTCAGATGATGGTTTTGCTCAGTCAGGTCCAAGACTCGTTCTCGAATCAGTCGGCCGGTGCGCTGGAAACCATGAGCTCGGGCAACGCGCTGCACCAGCAACGAATCGAGGATTGGAGCTTCCTGCATCAAGACATGCGCAATCAGATCGGCGAGAACCTGATCGTACTCTTGCGAGTAAAAGGCCTCTGCACTGATCCGTTCTCTCACACTGGCAAAGTCAGTGACACGGTACTCTGCCTTGACTGCAGGACTGGCTGAAACTGCAAACGACCCTGCAATTTTGAGCTCCGTCAGCTCTGCAATAACCGGGTCAACGACAAACGCTTGCGGTTGATCGACGACTGCTTCGGCTGATGAGGATTGCACCAGCAACAAATGGGGTATTGGAAGCTCCTTCGCGGGTATCTGACTCACTTCGGGAATCAAACGAGACTCTTGCAATAGCGCTTCCAGCGATGCATGCAGACGCTCCAATGCGCCAGACTTGTCGATCCACCAATCGGTCGACCATAGACGAACCAGCTTCCAGCCCAACCCCTTGAGAATAGCGCTGCGCACTTTGTCCCGGTCCCTGGCCGTTGCCGCACTGTGATACGTAGCACCGTCACACTCGACACCGACAAGGTAATCCCCAGGTCTGTCCGGATGGACGATCCCCAAATCAATGCGGAAACGCGACACGCCGATCTGTGGCACTACCTGCCAACCCTTGCGCCTCAGACCTTGGGCCACCGCTTCTTCGAATGGCGAGTCATAGCCTCCCACCGATCCCTGTACTGCCTCTGCAAGCGCTCGGGGTCCACGTTGCGCGAACTCAATGAAATGCTTCAAGTCACGCACCGCCCGTGCATTGGTACGATTCAGATCGATCATGGACGAGTCAAAGGACGAGAACACCAGCATTTCCCGGCGAGCACGTGTTATCGCAACGTTCAATCGCCGCCATCCGCCTTCTTTATTGAGAGGACCAAAGTTCATCGACATGACTTGGGCTCCCGGCTCGGTCGGGCCATAGCCCACACCCAGCATGATCAAATCGCGCTCGTCGCCCTGCACCGTTTCCAGGTTTTTGACCACTACGGGTTCTGGAAGATCGTCCTGGAAAAACGCCTCGATCTGCGGATACTGCTGCCGAGCTCTATCAAGAAGATCGCTGATAAGTCGTTGTTGATCACTGTTGAGCGTAATGATCCCGATCGAATACCCAGCAGAAATAAAGGCTGGGTCCATTAAACGCTTTACTGTTTCGGTGACAATTGCTTCCGCTTCGGCCTGATTGTGTCGGCCTTTTCCTTTGGCATAGACACCGTCGACGCGACGCCACTCGACAGCGCTCGGCCGCGTTTCAGCTGCAGGGAATGTGATCAAGTTGCTGTCGTAGTAACGATGATTGGAGAACGCAATCAAGCTCTCATGGCGGCTTCGGTAGTGCCAACTGAGACTATGACTGGGAATACCCGCCCCGAGACACTCGTCCAGAATGCTTTCCATATCCTCCGCCGTATCGTCCTCTGACGCTGAGGTACCACGGTTGAAGAAGTTAGTGGGCGGCATCTGCCGAGGGTCACCCGCGATCACCACCTGCTTGCCCCTGGCGATGGAGCCGATTGCATCCCACGGAGCGATCTGTGAGGCCTCATCGAAGATAACCAGATCAAAAAGTGCCAAGTCGGGTGGAAGATACTGCGCAATCGAAAGCGGGCTCATAAGCATGCAAGGTGCCAGTTTGGACATTGCATCGCCCATTTCGACGGCGAGTTGTCGAACAGGTTTATGGCGCCGGGACTTCTGCAGCTCATGTTTCAGTACACCAAAGCCGCCCTGCTTGCCGATCTCGTTTTTTGACGGAATCAGGCCGCACAGTTTCGCACGGATATATCGCACGGTAAGTTTGGACAGCTCATCATCGAGTCGAACGAAAGCCTCGATATCACTCGTATGTTCTACTGGCACAAAGTTGCGTAGCAACGGCTCCGCATCGATCACCCCCGTTGCAAACCAACGAGCATAAGCCGTTTCGAAGGCATCGACAGTCCCGCCCTCCGGCAGGGCATTTGCGGCCAGTGCATCTGCCAATGGCTGAAGCCCGGAAGCGATAGCCTCCTCTTTCACCCTGCACCAGTCGCACCAGGATTTCAGTTTCGACTCCTGACGGACAATCGTGCTGGACGCGTCCTGCAATGCCTCAATCGTCAACCTGGATTCGTGGGGTCGGTTACTCAGTTCATAGAATCGTGCAGCCGCCTGATTGAAATGCGCCAGCGAGTCCTTTAGCTGATGCAACGCTGATGCGATGTGGCCGCCGCCGCCCAGCAATTCATTGGCTTTGACAACGAGCTTCTCAGTTGCCTCACGCAACGAGATCAGATCTTCCGGGGATTCGGCCCGCAAGCTGATCATTGTCCGCAGGCGCTCGCCCAACTCATAGGCAGTGGCTATTGCGGCAGTATCGCTGGACAAGCCGTTCCAGCCTGGAATCGAGCTCAAATCCGCAGACAAACCGTCAAGAGATGTCAGCAAGTTGCGCATCTTGAATAGTTTGACCAGATCGGGCTCAACGTCCGGTAGTCCTGATATTCCCCCCACCTTGGCGAGGTTTTTGGCCACTTTCTTTTTGCCAAACGTGGCCAGAACCCAAAACTTGCCCTTGGCTTGTTCCCAGTCGTTTTTTATTTGCTCGATATTGATTGCACGGCACGCCTCCTGCGTATAAGGCAGAGAAAGCGACTGCTCTATTTCTCGATACTCACCCAGCAGAACAACGGCTTTTTTTGCCGCAGTGATCTTTGCACTCACATTCAGTGTAAAGACGAATGAAAGATCCATCCCATGTGCGTCAACCAACAGAGAGACGAACTGGGCAAGCTGCTCAATATCATCACAATCTGCAACGGGAAGAGGCAGATTCGTCGCCTTTAGCAAACCTGCACTTGCCGCTGTAAGGCGCTCGATAGCCTTTGGTAACTCCCCCGCTGCGGCAACAATTGCCTCCTGCCAACCGTTCGACCAGTCGGTAGGCGCCAGCACTGCAAAACTGCTGGACAGGTTTCGCGCAGCCTGACTATTGAGATCGAGACGTCGTGCCACATCTCGCAGTTGCTCGTAGGTTTGAACATCGTGGGTTGTCCCTTCAGGCCAGCCCAATCGCGGGATCGAGGGATTTCCATCCCGAACGACGCGGCCGATGGCCTGATGCACAGACAATCCGTTTGGCGATCGCCGGTGCAACAGCTCGACGACTTCGTTGAGTCGATTCCTCAGCCTGTGCAACTTTGTAGTTTCAGCTATCCACTGTTCACTGGTGAGGGTGTCACGAACATCCCACGCGCGCTCCAGTTGCTTGAGCACGTCCACTTTCGATGTCTTGCTGGAGTGCAGCTCCAGGCAAAACTCCCCCAGACCTTTTTCTTCAAGTCGACGATAGACCACATCCAACGCTGCCATTTTTTCGGCAACGAACAAAACCCGACGTCCCAACGCAAGATTGTGAGCGATCATGTTGGCAATGGTTTGTGATTTACCGGTTCCTGGAGGACCGTCGAGAACAAAGTCACAGCCACTGGCCGATGCAACCACAGCGGCCAGTTGGGAAGAGTCTGCGGGCAAGGGAGTAAACAGATTGGCTGGATCGACCTTTTTGTCCAGCTCGTCGGGCCTCGGGAAGTCGCCAGAGCTGCTGTAACCTTCACCACCGACACTTCGTTCCAACAGATGCTTGACCATAGGACTTTGCAGAAGCTGGGTTGAACGGGCCGCCAAGTCTTGCCACATCAAATACTTGGCAAAAGAAAAGGTCCCCAGTACAAGTTCAGTGGTTACTTCAAACCCTGGCACATCCCTGATAGCGCGTCTGACGATATTCCAGATACCGGCCACATCGATACCACTGTCATCAGTCGGAAGTTCGCCATCAAGACCTGGAATCACTAACTCAAAATCGTGCCGCAGTAGCTCGAGCAATGTCAGGTTGAAGCGAGGTTCGTCTTCAAGCAGTGTCATGGTTACGCCTGACAGTGCACTTTTCCTGTCAAGCTTCACCGGCAGCAAAATCAAGGGTGCCGAGTAAGTCTTCGGGTCGTCCGCCGTTTTTTTCCACTTCAAAAAGCCGAGGGCAAGAAACAGCGTATTGGCTCCACCCTCATCAAGATCGCTGCGGGCTTTGCGGTACAACTCGATCAGCGCGACTTCAAGTTTGCTTTTTTCGAGAGTGGCAAGCACTTCACCACGAGACAAGGCGGTTCTGGCGTACTCATCGCGCAGGTTTTCACGGTTCTGTTGCTCATAGAGCACGGCATCTCGACCGCCCGCCTCCAAATCCGGCACAGAGACAATACGAATGCGCTTACCACTGGAAAGCTGATCCTCCAGCTCTGTGGGATCGGGGCAAATCAGTCGAACACCCTTGGCACTGTCCGGCAGGTGCAGGAGTCGGTTGCGCGTCGTCAGATCCAGAAGTTTGCGTTGCCAGAGGGTAAGTTTCCCGGCTGGGGAATCTGATTCCGGAAGAATCTCAACGTCAAAGCCCGGGAGCGACGGTGCATCTTCCAACGCCTCGAACACCTCTTCAGCCTCAGCGGTGCCGTCGGTTTTCGGCAGAGTAATCGAGCTGGCCAGCGGCCGGATGCGCTGCATACGCGCGCGATGTATATCGACAGCCATGATGAAATCGTCATCATTGATTTGCCGTTCTGCATTCGCGACGGCCTGACTGAAACTGGGGACCGGTAACTGTGTTGCCAGAGTAGTTTCGAATACCAGAGCCTCTTTCAAATCGATTCGTTTACGAACCGCTGAAGCGTCATCGGTAATAAGTTGGGAAAACTCTTGCGGCTGCAGCCAAACGCCAACGAACGCATGTCCCTTAGTCAGCACCAACAACGCATTCAACCCAGCTTGCTCAAACGCTGCGGCAAAGAGCAATGCCGTATCCAGGCATGTCGCGACGCCCCCGTCCAGAATCAAACCAGGAGTTCGTACCTTTTGCCCGTGAGTTTCGAAACTGGCAGGTGGCAATGCATAACTCAGTCGCAGACCGCAAACTGCCGACCATAGGGCAGAGGCCAGCTCCCATGTCCTCGTTCTCGACTGGCTTTTATACCCATCGATGCCATCTGCCTTTCCCGCGCGCCGCAATACATCGGAAGCGGACTTCAGAATCCGATCTACGGCCGGGTCATTGGGCATTGAAAACGCTGCCAGTAACTCAGGCATCGAATTCACGCCGCCCCATTCGTTTTTCGCAAGGAGTTCAATCGGAAAAGACTGACTACAAAGCACTTCCTCTTTACAGGTCAGACGCAAAACCAACGTCGCAGCGAGGCTTTCTGCAAGGTCCGAAAGATAACCCGCATTAAGCGATAAGTTGCGCTCTGCAATGTGCAACGTTGAATCTTTACTTAATCGGTCCAGACGCCATTTCTTGCTTTCAAGAAATGGCGGATCCGCCACAAGCTCCAGTACAAGATCGTTGTAATCCGTATCACTATCATTGTGTACCGTCAGCTCTCGCATCACGGGTACAGCATTCTGGTGGGATGCAAAGCCGACTTTACTGGCGATCACTCCTTCGATCTTGATGGCCATAAACCGATTCTCCGTGGTGAGCTCAACTACATGACTCCGTAACAAAGCGACAAATATCGGGCATAGTCACCGACATACACACTTTTTGAAACTGCTTTCTCAAAGTAAGCGTTGCCATTGATCGATTACCTGCTCCGGTTGGTTACCTCCCCCTGCTATGCATAAGCGGCCCTATGCTCAAGGTTAAAAGAGTGGTTTAGTGCCGCCCATTGCCCACTTGGAGCGTTGTCATGCTGCTCGATTCACTTCACTTCACCCCTTGGTTCGCACTTGCCGGTGGTGCGCTGATCGGTCTCGCCGCCGGTTTATGGGTGGTCGCCAACGGTCGTATCGCAGGCATTAGCGGGTTGTTGGGCAGTTTGCTGGCACCTGGGGACTCGGGGCGGGAAGAAAAGGCCCTGTTCATCCTGGGATTGCTGGCGGCACCTGCACTCTGGATGCTGTTTCTGGGACAGCCGAGCGTTGAGTTCAAGACGGGCACTCTGGGCCTGATCGTGGCCGGGCTTCTGGTGGGAATCGGTACCCGTTATGGCGCAGGTTGCACCAGTGGCCATGGGGTGTGCGGCATTTCACGCCTTTCGCCGCGTTCTATCGTCGCCACGCTGTGCTTCATGTTCACCGGTTTTGCGACGGTATTCGTCTTGCGTCATCTGCTGGGGAATTGAACATGAGCAAACTGACTGCGTTTGTTGCCGGTTTGCTCTTCGGCATTGGCCTGCTGTTGGCCGGTATGGCGAACCCGGCCAAAGTGCTGGGTTTTCTGGACATTGCCGGGCTTTGGGACCCTTCCCTGGCCTTAGTCATGATCGGCGCTATTGCGGTGGCGTGGATACCGTTTCACTGGGCTATGAAACAGAAAAAATCCCTGCTGGGCGACCCCATGCAACTGCCGGGGAACCGTGAACTGGATCGACAGCTGATTGGTGGCAGTCTGCTGTTCGGCGTCGGCTGGGGCATTGCCGGTATTTGCCCGGGCCCGGCCCTGGTGCTGCTACCCACGGGGCATTGGCAGGCCTGGGTGTTCGTGATTGCCATGCTGGCGGGCATGCTCATTTTCAACGTCCTGCAGACCCGTCGTTGAACGCACTGAGTACTATGAGGTCAGGTCCTCCAGACTTGGCGTTGTGACGTGCACTGGTGCTGCTCAGTGCACGCCAGTTTTTTCAGGCCGCCAACTCACCGCTGGCAATCGCCGCCGAGGCCGCCAGCATCGCCCGCAACAACACCGCACAACCGGCCGCCAGATCATCCGGCGCGGCGTTTTCGATTTCGTTGTGGCTGATGCCGCCCTCGCAGGGGACGAAGATCATCCCGGCTGGCCCCAGTTCGGCGAGGAAGATCGCGTCATGCCCTGCCCCGCTGACGATGTCCATGTGCGACAGCCCAAGGCCCTGCGCCGCGCCACGCACTGCCTCGATGCAGCCCTTGTCGAAATATAGGGGCGGGAAGTCGGCGGTCGGAGTCAGTTCAAAGCTCAGACCGTGTTCATCGCACGTGCTGTCGATCACCTGCCGGACCTCGGCGATCATCGAGTCCAGCCGCGCCGGCTCCAGATGACGGAAGTCCAGGGTCATGCGCACTTCGCCGGGGATCACGTTGCGCGAGCCTGGATAGGCTTGCAGGCATCCGACGGTGCCACAGGCGTGAGGTTGATGACCGAGGGCGGTACGGTTCACGGCGGCGACAACGGCGGCGGCACCCACCAGCGCGTCCTTGCGCAAATGCATCGGTGTTGGTCCCGCGTGAGCCTCGACGCCGCGCAGTTTCAGGTCGAACCACTTCTGCCCCAACGCGCCCATCACCACGCCAATGGTTTTGCGCTCGTCTTCTAAAATCGGGCCTTGCTCGATGTGCGCTTCAAAGTAGGCGCCGACCGCGTGACCACTGACCTTGCGTGGGCCGGCATAGCCGATGGCGTTCAGCGCCTCGCCCACGGTCACGCCGTCAGCATCGGTCTTGGCCAGGGTTTCTTCGAGGGTGAATTTTTCGGCAAACACCCCGGAGCCCATCATGCACGGGGCGAAGCGCGAGCCTTCTTCGTTGGTCCAGACCACCACTTCCAGCGGCGCCTCGGTTTCCACGCCGAGATCGTTGAGGGTGCGTAGCACTTCGACGCCGGCCAGAACACCGAAGCAGCCGTCGAACTTGCCGCCGGTGGGTTGAGTGTCGATGTGGCTGCCGGTCATCACCGGTGGCAGTTGCGGGTTGCGCCCGGCGCGGCGGGCGAAGATGTTGCCGACCGCATCGATCGTCACGCTGCATCCGGCCTCCTTGCACCACTGCACGAACAGGTCGCGGGCCTGGCGGTCGAGGTCGGTCAGGGCCAGACGACAGACGCCGCCCTTGACCGTGGCGCCGAGTTTGGCCAGCTCCATGAGCGACTGCCAGAGGCGGTCGCGGTTGATGTGCTGATGGCTGGACTGCAGAACGTCTACGGCAGCGTTCATGATAATCTCCTCAGGCAATTGTTATAGGTTTTTTCAGGCAAATCGTCGGTGTATTTGAGGCCGTCATCGCGAGCAGGCTCGCTCCCACATGGGTTTTGTGAACACTGGAGGTCCAGTGTGGGAGCGGGCTTGCTCGCGAATAGGCCATCCCTTACACCGCAGATTTCGCAACAGACGGACTTGTTCGCATCGAACACAAACCGTAGTACATCAGGCCGCCAAGAGCCGAGCCGGTGAACCAGCCGTAACTGTAGAACCAGCTGAAGGCATCGCTACCCAGCGACAACAAGGTCAACACCACCGGCACGCCGAAGGCGATGAAGCCGTTCCAGTTCCACGCCGGGTACACGTCATCGCGGTACAGACCAGCCAGATCCAGTTGCTGCTTCTTGATCAGGAAGTAGTCCACCACCATGATCCCGGCAATCGGCCCGAGCAGGCTCGAATAGCCGAGTAACCAGTTGGAATAGACCGTCTCCAGGCTGACATCGGAGACTATCAGCCCAAGCTTCTTCAGCAGTTCGTGGCCCATCAGCGCCAGGCCTACCAGACCGGTCAACATCACCGCTTTGGTGCGGTTGATGACTTTGGGCGCGAGGTTCTGAAAGTCGTTGGTCGGCGAAACGATGTTGGCCGCCGTGTTGGTCGACAGCGTCGCAATAATGATCAGCGCCATCGCGACCGCCACCCAGACCGGACTCTGGATATGCCCGATCAGGCTGACAGGATCAGAGACTGTCACGCCTACCAGTTTCGCCGATGCCGCAGTCATCACCACCCCGAGAGAGGCGAACAGGAACATGGTCAGCGGCAAGCCGAAAATCTGCCCGAGGATCTGGTCCTTCTGGCTTTTCGCGTAGCGGCTGAAATCCGGAATGTTCAGCGACAAGGTCGCCCAGAAACCGACCATCGCGGTCAGCCCGGCAAGGAAGTAACTGGTCACGCTGGCGCCTTCAGGACGTTTCGGTGGCTGGGCCAGCAACTCGGTCAGCGACACATTCGGCATGGCCCAGACCAGCAGGCCCAACCCCACCAGCACCAACAGCGGAGCCGAGAGCGTTTCCAGCCATTTGATCGACTCGGCACCGCGCAGTACCACCCACAGGTTCAGCGCCCAGAACATCATGAAGCCGATCACTTCACCGGCGCCCCCAAGGGATTTCCAACCTTCGAAAATCGAACCGAGAAACAGGTGAATCGCCAGTCCGCCAAACATCGTCTGGATGCCGAACCAGCCGCAGGCCACCAGCGCACGGATCAGGCACGGTATGTTGGAGCCGATCACCCCAAAGGATGAACGCAGCAATACCGGAAACGGAATGCCGTACTTGGTGCCCGCGAAGGCGTTGAGGGTCAGCGGAATCAGCACAATGACGTTGGCCAGCAGAATCGCCAGCAGCGCCTCGCCAACGGTCAGGCCGAAGTACGCGGTAAGCACCCCGCCGAGGGTGTAGGTCGGCACGCAAACCGACATGCCGATCCACAGCGCGGTGATGTGCCATTTGTTCCAGGTTCGTTCGTGCACCTTGGTCGGCGCAATGTCGTGGTTGTAACGGGGACTGTCGAGGACGTCGCTGCCGGCGTCCAGTTCGTACAACCCTTCGCGCTCGGTGACGTGCGATCTGTTCTGTTGCATGGCCGCTCCACTGTTCTTTTGATTATTTTGCTCATCGGGCTGGCCAGCGATTGGACCGCGAGCCGGACGATGGCCGGAGAACTGACGACTTTTATCGACCGGCCAAGGTGTCAGCGGCGGCAATCAATAAGCATGCCGGACACTTTGCTGACAACCTTGGTGCGTCGCTAAAATCCATGTAAACAACTGATGTTCATCAGTTTTATTTAAACAACAATCGAGCCCGCGAATGCTTGCCTGGGCACTCAGGTCAAATGCCAGGCAGTTGTTCGAACCGTCAGGGCACAATCTGGTGCGTTACATTTATTTTGTATTTTTTCTGTCAGCCACAGGCGCACCTCAAATAGCTGATTTCACATAGGAAATCTTGACCATATTTCGATCCTGTCAAGTGCGTCAAAATGGTGAGAGGCCTCACCATTTTGGTGATTTGTGGATTTATTCGTTTTATATCAATAAGTTAATCTAGTTATAAGCTTATAAAAAATATTCTTGCCCAATCCGATATCTCCAGCTAGCGTTTATTCCTGACAGCGCTGACAGGAATAAACCTCCTTAGCCTGCTACATATAAAACATTTAGAACCGGCACAAGCCGGTCAAGCCTGCGAGGAACTCGGAATGTCTCTGTTGATCCGTGGCGCCACCGTTATTACCCATGATGAAAGTTATCGCGCCGATGTCTTGTGCGCCGACGGCATGATCAAAGCCATCGGTAATAACCTTGATACTCCCGCAAGCTGCGAAGTGCTCGATGGCAGCGGCCAATACCTGATGCCCGGCGGCATCGACCCGCACACGCACATGCAACTGCCCTTCATGGGCACCGTGGCCAGCGAAGATTTTTTCAGCGGCACGGCGGCAGGTCTCGCCGGTGGCACCACCTCGATCATCGACTTCGTGATCCCAAATCCACAGCAGTCGCTGCTGGAAGCCTTCCATCAATGGCGCGGCTGGGCTGAAAAATCAGCGTCCGACTACGGCTTTCACGTCGCCATCACCTGGTGGAGCGAACAGGTTCGCGAGGAAATGGCCGAGCTGGTACGCCTGCACGGAATCAACAGCTTCAAGCATTTCATGGCGTACAAAAACGCGATCATGGCGGCCGACGACACTCTGGTCGCAAGTTTCGAGCGCTGCCTGGAGCTCGGCGCAGTGCCGACCGTGCACGCGGAAAACGGCGAGCTGGTCTATCACCTGCAACGCAAGCTGATGGCCCAAGGCATCACCGGCCCTGAAGCGCACCCGCTGTCGCGCCCCTCCCAGGTTGAAGGTGAAGCCGCGAGCCGGGCGATCCGTATCGCTGAAACCCTCGGCACGCCGCTGTACCTGGTCCACGTCTCGACCAAGGAGGCGCTGGATGAAATCACCTACGCCCGCAGCAAGGGCCAACCGGTCTACGGCGAAGTGCTGGCCGGGCATTTGCTGCTGGATGACAGCGTCTACCAGCATCCGGACTGGCAAACAGCTGCCGGTTACGTGATGAGCCCGCCCTTCCGTCCGCGTGGCCACCAGGAAGCGCTTTGGCATGGCCTGCAATCGGGCAACCTGCACACCACCGCCACCGACCACTGCTGTTTCTGTGCCGAACAAAAAGCTGCGGGGCGTGACGACTTCAGCAAGATCCCCAACGGCACGGCCGGCATCGAAGATCGCATGGCGGTGCTCTGGGATGAAGGGGTCAACACCGGGCGCCTGTCGATGCAGGATTTCGTCGCGCTGACCTCCACCAATACCGCAAAAATATTCAACCTCTACCCGCGCAAAGGCTCGATCCGCGTCGGCGCCGATGCCGACCTGGTGCTCTGGGACCCACAAGGTACGCGCACCATTTCTGCCAAGACCCATCACCAAAACGTCGACTTCAACATCTTTGAAGGCAAGACCGTGCGCGGCGTGCCCAGCCACACCATCAGCCAGGGAAAAGTGGTCTGGGCCGACGGCGACCTGCGCGCCGAACGAGGTGCCGGGCGCTACATCAAACGCCCAGCCTATCCGGCGGTGTTCGATTTGCTGAGCAAGCGGGCCGAGTTGCACAAGCCGGTTGCGGTGAAACGCTGAGATCGAGGCCTTCGGCCTTCGCGAGCAAGCCCGCTCCCACATTTGAAATGCGTTCCCCTGTGGGAGCGGCGGTGCGACGATTCGACTTGCTCGCGAAGGGGCCGGCACAGGCAATACAAAAAACAATGCCCATCAGAGGCAATACCTCAAATAACCGTGAGGCCAACACCGTGATCAAGACTCTGAACCACTTGCCCCGTCCCGCTGAGGATGCGGCCACCCTCGCAGGCCATTTCACCGATCTGGCGCCGCCGCTCAACGACCGTCAGGCGCATCTGGAAGCCTCACGCTGTCTGTATTGCTACGACGCACCGTGCGTCAACGCGTGCCCGAGCGAGATCGACATTCCGTCGTTCATTCGCAACATCCATCAAGAGAACGTTCAGGGCGCCGCACAAAAAATCCTCTCGGCGAACATCCTGGGTGGCAGTTGCGCCCGGGTCTGTCCGACAGAAATCCTGTGCCAGCACGCCTGCGTACGCAACAACGCCGAGGAATGCGCGCCCGTGTTGATCGGTCTGTTGCAACGCTACGCCATCGACAATGCGCACTTCACGGAGCACCCGTTCAAACGCGCAGCGGCCACTGGTAAACGGATTGCCGTGGTCGGCGCCGGGCCTGCCGGTTTGTCCTGTGCGCACCGCAGCGCCATGCAGGGTCACGAGGTGGTGATTTTCGAAGCGCGGGACAAGGCAGGCGGCCTCAACGAGTACGGGATCGCCAAGTACAAACTGGTGGATGACTTTGCCCAGCATGAGCTGGATTTTCTGCTGGAAATCGGCGGCATCGAAATCCGCCATGGGCAAAAACTCGGCGAGAACCTGAGCCTCAGCGAACTGCACCAGCAGTTCGATGCCGTGTTCCTCGGCCTCGGTCTGGCCGCCAGCAAACAGCTCGGGCTGGCCGACGAAGACGCCCCTGGGCTGCTCGCCGCCACCGATTACATTCGCGAACTGCGTCAGGCCGACGACTTGACGCAACTGCCGCTCGCTGATCATTGCATCGTCCTCGGCGCCGGCAACACGGCGATCGACATGGCCGTGCAAATGGCCCGCCTTGGTGCGCACGATGTGAATCTGGTGTATCGCCGGGGTCTTGAGGACATGGGCGCGACCGGTCATGAGCAGGATATCGCCAAGGCCAATCAGGTACGGCTGATGACCTGGGCACAACCGCAGGAAGTCTTGCTCGATGACCAAGGCCAGGTTCGCGGCATGCGTTTCGCCCGTACGCGCATGGAAAACGGCCAATTGATCAGCACCGGGGAAACCTTCGAACTGGTCGCCGATGCAATCTTCAAAGCCATCGGCCAACGCTTCGACGACAGCGCGCTGAGTGACCCGCTGGCCCGCGAGCTGAAACGCCAGGGCGAGCGAATTCAGGTAGACGAGCAGATGCGTACCAGCATCCCCGGCGTGTATGCCGGTGGCGATTGCACCAGCCTCGATCAGGACCTCACCGTGCAAGCCGTGCAGCACGGCAAGCTCGCGGCGCAAGCGATCCATGCCCAACTCATGCTCAACGTGGAGGCTGCGTAAATGGCCGATCTCTCGATTGTCTTTGCCGGTATCAAAGCCCCCAACCCGTTCTGGCTGGCCTCCGCGCCACCTACCGACAAGGCCTACAACGTGGTCCGCGCCTTCGAGGCCGGTTGGGGTGGTGTGGTCTGGAAAACCCTCGGCGAGGACCCGGCGGCGGTCAACGTGTCGTCGCGTTACTCCGCGCATTTTGGCGCTAACCGTGAGGTCATGGGCATCAACAACATTGAGTTGATCACCGACCGCTCGCTGGAAATCAATCTGCGGGAAATCACCCAGGTCAAAAAGGACTGGCCGGATCGCGCAATGATCGTCTCGCTGATGGTGCCCTGCGTCGAAGAGTCCTGGAAAAACATCCTGCCGCTGGTAGAAGCCACCGGCGCCGATGGCATCGAACTGAACTTCGGCTGCCCCCACGGCATGCCGGAACGCGGCATGGGCGCAGCCGTGGGCCAGGTGCCGGAATACGTCGAGCAGGTCACCCGCTGGTGCAAGACCTATTGCTCGCTGCCGGTAATCGTCAAACTCACGCCGAACATCACCGACATCCGCGTCGCTGCCCGAGCGGCCCACCGTGGCGGCGCCGATGCGGTATCGCTGATCAACACCATCAACTCGATTACCAGCGTCGACCTCAACCGCATGGTCGCCGTGCCCATGGTCGGCAACCAAAGCACCCACGGCGGTTACTGCGGTTCAGCGGTCAAACCGATTGCACTAAACATGGTTGCCGAAATCGCCCGCGACCCGCAGACCCAAGGCCTGCCAATCTGTGGCATCGGCGGCATTGGCAGTTGGCGAGACGCGGCGGAATTCATGGCCCTGGGCAGTGGCGCGGTGCAGGTATGCACGGCGGCGATGTTGCATGGCTTTCGGATTGTTGATGAGATGAAAGACGGACTGTCGCGCTGGATGGACAGCCAAGGCTATTCAAGCGTGCAGGACTTTTCCGGGCGCGCGGTGGGCAATACCACGGACTGGAAATACCTGGACATCAACTATCAGGTGATCGCCAAGATCGACCAGCAGGCCTGTATTGGCTGCGGCCGTTGTCACATCGCCTGTGAAGACACTTCGCACCAGGCCATCGCCAGCCTGAAACAGCCGGACGGCACCCATAAATATGAAGTAATCGACGACGAGTGCGTGGGCTGCAACCTGTGCCAGATCACCTGCCCGGTGCAGGACTGCATCGAGATGGTGCCTGTCGATAACGGGAAAGCGTTTCTGGACTGGAACCATGATCCGAGGAATCCGTATCACGTGGCCGGTTGAGATCTGCGTCGTCTGAACTGACGCCTTCGCGAGCAAGCCCGCTCCCACATTAAATCAGCGGTGTACATGGTATGTGTGTACAACGCGGTTCAATGTGGGAGCGGGCTTGCTCGCGAAGAGGCCATCAGCCGCGCCGCCAATTTCACGGCTCCAACCCGATCCCCCGCAAAATCACGCTGGTCACGGTCTGCACTGCGCGCTCGAACTGCATGTCCGACAGCGCCTGGTGATCGTTGAGGATATTGATCTGATGATCAAAGTCGGCGTAATGCTGGGTCGAGGCCCAGATCATGTACAGCAGGCTTGAAGGCTCAACCGGCAGGATGCGTTTGTCTTCCACCCATTGGCGAATTTTCGCTTCCTTCATCTTGGCCCAGTCGTACAGGCTGGCGTCCAGCGCTTCACCCAGGGTCGGTGCTCCGTGGATGATTTCATTGGCCCAGACCTTCGAGCCGTACGGCCGGCTGCGGGAATGGTTCATCTTGGCGCGGATGTAACTGCTGAGCACCACCCGTGGGTCATCGAACATTTCGAAGCACAGCGCGTCCTGCTTCCAGACTTCCAGCAAATCGAACAGCACCGCGCTGTACAGTTCGGTTTTGGTGCTGAAGTAGTAATGCAGATTGGAGCGTGGCAGTTGCACTTCTTTAGCTATGTCAGCCATCGCCGTGCTGCCAAAACCTTTCTCGGCGAAGACCTTCTCGGCGGCCAGCAGGATTTTCTCGACGTTACTGCGACGGATCTCGATTTTGTGATTGCCCATAAGGGCTCCCTGACAGCTACATGGGCCAAGACTAGCATTCGCCACCTGCGAAACGAAACGTCGTACAGCGTGCGAGGCAAAGGTAAACTGGCGCCTCTTCCAATCTGCCTGATAGGGACTTAACGATGCAATTGAAGAAAACCCTGACCGCCGTCGCCCTGCTCGGCTCGCTGTTCGCCGCCTCCTCGGTGTTTGCCCATGCCCACCTGAAAAGCTCGACACCGGCCGCCGACAGCAGCGTTGCCGCACCCGCCGAATTGCGCCTGGTGTTCTCCGAAGGGGTTGAAGCGAGTTTCACTAAAGTCGATATCAGCAAGAATGGCGTGGCCGTTGCCGTGAAAAGCATCGCCACCGAAAGCGCCGATAAAAAGACCCTGGTCGTCACCCCCGCAGCACCTCTGACCGCCGGTGAATACAAGGTCGAATGGCATGCAGTGTCAGTCGACACCCATAAAAGCGCTGGCAACTACAGCTTCAAAGTGAGTCAGTAATAGATGTCGAGCGCGCTGGTCCTGTGCCGCTTCCTGCATTTCGCCGTCGTGCTGATGCTGTTTGGGGCCTGTATTTTCAGGCCCCTGTTGTTGCGCCATGAGCCGCTGACCCAAGCGCTCATGACACTCGATCAACGCCTCGCCGGGCTGAGTCGGTTGCTCGCCGGATTCGCCTTGTTCAGTGGGGTTTTCTGGCTGCTGCTGATCACCGCCAGCATGGCCGACTCGCTATCGGCGGCGTTCGATTGGCCAACCGTACAACTGGTGTTGAGCAACACCTTCTTCGGACAGGTCTGGAGTTGGCATCTGCTGTTCAACGGGCTGCTTGTGGTCTGCCTGCTGAGCCCGCTGAAAAACTCGTTTACCCTGCGCCTGGTCCTGATCAGCCTGCTGCTGATCACACTGGCTCCGGTCGGCCACGGCGCCATGCTCGATGGCATGAGTGGTCAATTGCTGATCCTCAATCAAGTGATTCACCTGGCCTGCGTCGGTGCCTGGCTGGGCGGGTTGATGTTGCTGGTGATGATCCTGCTGCGCCCGGCCACTTATGCTGTCGGGCCGATACTCCAACGCTTCAGCGGGATCGGTTTTGGGCTGGTGGCGGGTTTGCTGACGACAGGCCTGATCAACGTGCGGGTATTGACCGGGGCGTTGTGGCCGACGCCACTGCTGTCCGGGTTCGCACTGATTTTGCTGATCAAGGTACTGTTGGTCAGCGCCATGCTGGGTCTGGCGCTGTTCAACCGTTTGAGAATCAAGGACTGCGAACAACGCCTGTCGACGCTGCGCACCAGCGTGATACTGGAGTGGTTACTGGGGATAGCGGCCGTGGCGGCGGTTTCCCTGCTCGGCACCTTACCGCCAATGGTGACCGCCTCGTAGATACCGTCTTGAGCCTCACCGGGCAAGCGCAAGTTTCGGGTCAAAGGGTTGACCCGACTTGAGCACGCCGTAAACGAAGTGCAACAGCTTA